>CAZZWY010000233.1:0-6908 GCA_964657785.1 uncultured Acetobacteraceae bacterium | reverse complement strand
CCGGCATCACGACCGACGTCTGCGTGCACACGACGATGCGCGAGGCCAACGACCGCGGCTTCGAGTGCCTGCTGCTCTCGGACTGCACCGCCGCGACCGATCACGGCAACCACCTCGCCGCGCTCAAGATGGTGACGATGCAGGGCGGCGTCTTCGGCGCGGTCGCGACGAGCATCCCGGTGCTCGAGGCGTTGGGGACATGACCGTGCCGCTGGCGTCCTCGCCATCGAAGGCCGGCGCGCTGACGCTCGAGACGATCGCGCTCACCAAGCGCTTCGGCAGCTTCACCGCGATGGACCGGGTCGACATGACGGTCGCGGCCGGATCGGTGCATGCGCTGCTCGGCGAGAACGGGGCGGGCAAGAGCACGCTGGTCAAGTGCGTCGCCGGCTCGCAGCGCCCGGACGGCGGCTCGATCCTGATCGACGGCCGCGAGCAGGATGTCGCCACGCCGGTCGTCGCCCGCGCGCTCGGCATCGGCATGGTCTACCAGCACTTCACCCTCGCACCCGGGATGAGCGTCGCCGAAAACCTGCTGCTCGCCGGCGGCCGCACGCCGGCCCTGATCGACTGGAAGAAGGAGCGTGCCGCGCTCGGCGAGTTCCTGAAGACGACGCCGTTCCGGCTCGACCTCGACGCCACGCCGGCGGGCCTCGCCGCGGGCGAGAAGCAAAAGCTCGAGCTCCTCAAGCAGCTCTTCCTCAAGCCGCGGCTGCTGATCCTCGACGAACCGACCTCGGTGCTGACGCCGGGCGAGGCCGACGAGGTGCTCGCCTACGTGCGGGCGGTCGCCCGGCGCGGCGAATGCACCGTGCTGATGATCACGCACAAGTTCCGGGAAGTGATGGCGTATGCCGACGAGGTGACCGTGCTGCGGCGCGGCAAGCGCGTCGCGGGCGCCCGCGTGGTCGACGCGACGCCGCAGACGCTGGCCCAGGCAATGATCGGCGAATCGGCGGCCGACAGCTCCGCGCTCGTCCGGGAGGGCAGCGCCGCGCCCAGGAGCGCGACGCCGGTCGATTCGCCGATCGCGTTGCGGGTCGAGGGGCTGAGCGCGATGGGCGACCGCGGCACGCTGTCGGTCCAAGGGCTGTCGCTGCACGTCCGGCGCGGCGAGATCCTCGGCGTCGCCGGGGTCTCGGGCAACGGGCAGCGCGAGCTCGTCGAAGCGCTCGTCGGCCAGCGCGCGCGAGCGGCCGGCAGCGTCACGGTCGTCGGCCAGCCGTACGCCGCGCGGCGCGCCGAGAACCGCGTCCTGCGGGTGCGCGCCCTGCCCGAGGAGCCGTTGCGCAACGCGTGCGTCGGCGATCTGAGCGTGTCGCAGAACATGGCGCTGCGCGATTTCGACGTCGCGCCGCTGACGCGCGGCGGCTGGCTGCGGTTTTCCGCCTGGCGCGAGCGGGCGCGCGGCTGGATCGCCGAGTATGGGGTCAAGACGCGCGGCGAGAGCGCGCCGATCGGGAGTCTCTCGGGCGGCAACGTCCAGCGGGCGGTGCTGGCACGCGAGCTCGCCGGCGACATCAACGTGCTGATCGCCGCGAACCCGGTCTTCGGCCTCGACTTCGCCGCCGTCGCCGAAATCCACGCCCGCATCCTGCAGGTGCGAGCCAGGGGCGGGGCGGTGCTGCTCATCAGCGAAGACCTCGACGAACTGATCGAACTCTCGGACCGGATCGCGGTGATGAGCGAGGGCCGCATCGTCTTCGAGACGCCCGCCGCGAGTGCCGACCGACGCGTCATCGGTGCCCACATGGGCGGCGGCGACCACGGCGACAACGCCCCCTCGACCTTGCCGGAGGCCGCATGATCGCCGTTCCCGCAACCCCCTTCGACTACCCGTTCGAACCCGGCCGCACCGCGCTGGTCGTCATCGACATGCAGCGGGACTTCGTCGAGCCCGGCGGCTTCGGCGCATCGCTCGGCAACGACGTGAGCCTGCTGCACACCGCCGTCCCGCCGATCGCCGCGCTGCTGGCGGCGTGGCGTGCGCGAGGCTGGGCGGTGGTGCACACGCGCGAATCGCACAAGGCCGACCTCTCCGACTGCCCACCCGCCAAGCGTCTGCGCGGCACGCCCTCGCTGCGCATCGGCGACGCCGGGCCGATGGGCAAGCTGCTGATCCGCGGCGAGCCCGGCACGGCGATCATCGTGGCGCTGGCGCCCGCGGGCGACGAGATCGTCGTCGACAAGCCGGGCAAGGGCATGTTCTGGGCGACCGGGCTGCACGAGATCCTGCGGGGCCGAGGCATCACGCACCTGGTCTTCACCGGCGTCACGACCGAAGTCTGCGTGCAGACGTCGATGCGCGAGGCGAACGACCGCGGCTACGAATGCCTGCTCGTCGAGGATGCGACGGAGAGCTACTTTCCGGCCCTCAAGGCCGCGACCCTGGCGATGATTTCCGCCCAGGGCGCGATCGTCGGCTGGCACGCGCCGTCGGCGACGCTGCTGGCAGCGCTCGAGGCGACATGAACGGATAGAGACGTCGGTCTCGAGCGCTTCAAGACCCCTTCTTGCTCGGATAGGAGAGGATCCCGTCGGCGTGAATGATCGCGCGGGCGATCTCCTCGGTCGCCACGCGCTTGCTCATCGCCTGCTCGCGGATGATGCGGTAGGCCTCGGCGTCGTCGATCGACCGCGTGCGGACCAGGATCGCCTTGGCCTGGCTGATCTGGTTCACGCTGAGGAGCTTTTGCTGGGTTCGGGCGAGAACTCGCCGCAGATCGCTCAGTTCGCCGTGGGTGTGCTGCGCCATCGTGAGCGACGAGAGGATGCCGGTCGAGCGCAGCGGCGTGGCGAGCAGCGCGCGGGCGCCCATGCGGAGCGCCGCATCGATGATGGTCGGGTTCTCGTAGCTGATGATCGCGATCAGCGGGATCGCCGACTCCGGGCCGGCCCAGCCCAGCTCGGCCGCGGCATGGTCGGGGCGCACCGCGCAGAAGACCAGGTCGACGCCGTGCGGAAGCTCCGGCAGCGGCGGCCACATCGTCGCGACCTGGCAGCCGATGCGCTGCAGCTGCTGCGTCAGCAGCTCGCCGTCGGCGTCCTTCGGATGGAACACGAGGACGCGCAGGTTGCGGAGGTTCCGCAGGAGATCGGGCGTCGAGTGCTGGCTCCGGCCGGAGACGGCCGCAGGGCTCCTAGTCACGAACCTCTTCCAGGGCGAGCGCCTGAAGGCTCCATTCGTCCGCCGCGTGGTTCATCAGGTACGGATCGGCATCGACGCCGACCGCCGACTCGGCGACGATCTCGTAGCGGCCGTTCGCATCGACCCGGCCGATGCGGGGGTAAAGGCGCGTGTGGTGATTGGCCGGGTCGATCCGCACGCGGCCCTGCGGCGCATCGAATTCGCTGCCGAGCAGGCTCGGCAGCAGCCGGTCGATCTCGTCCGAGCCCGAGCGCCGCATCGCCTGCGCGTACAGGTGGACCTGGAAATACGCGGCTTCCCAGCACATGTTGGGCTCGATTTCATCCCCGAAGGCTTTCCGAAAGCGGCTCAGGCAGGCGCGGTTGGCGGCGGTCGCGATCGTCTGGAAGTAGGGCGCCGCGGTGAAGTGGTTCTCGGCAATGCGTGTTCCCATTTCCGAGACCTCCGCCTCGCACGTCGTCAGGCTCGCGATCGGCATCTTGCGCGGGTCGAGGCCGGCATCGGCATAGGCCTGGTACAGCATGCGCGTGACGTTGCCGACCACCGTCGAGAAGATGAAATCCGGTTGCCGGGCCTTGATGTCGCGAACGATCGGCAGCAGGTCCTTCTCGGTCGCGTCGAGCCGCACGTAGCTTTCGCCGAGCTTCTTGCCGCCGGGCAGCTCGAAGATGAAGTCGCTCATGATGCGGTTGGACTCGTACGGGTAGATGTAGTCGCTGCCGACGAGGTAGATGCGGCCGCCGAAGCGGCGCGTCATGTACTCGGCGAGCTGGGCGCTGTTCTGGTTCGGCGCGGCGCCGGTGTAGACGATGTTGCGCGAGAACTCGAACCCTTCGTAGAGCGTCGGGTACATCAAGAGCTTCTGCCACTTCTCGACGACCGGCATCACCGCCTTGCGGCTGCTCGACATGTAGCAGCCGAAGATCACGTTGACCTTCTCCTCGAGCACGAGCTGCTCGGCCAACTGGCGGTAGCGGTGCGGCATGCACTGCGGGTCACGGTGGAGGGCGACGAGTTCACGGCCGTCGATGCCGCCCGCATCGTTGATCTCGCGGACCGCGAACAGCGTTCCCATCAGCTGGGACTCTTCGACTTTGGAGGTGATGCCGGCGCGCGAGAAAAGCGCGCCGACCTTGATCGGGTCGGTGTTCGCCAAGATGTGAGTTGCGGAGTGTCGGGGGCGCCGTCCGGATGGTGTGGGCCGGCCGGGGACTTGTCAATGCAGTCGGCCTGCAACCAGCGCTTGACACCGCCTCGACGCGTCAATTAACCTTCTCGTCACTCGATCGGGGGCCGCCAACATCGCCGGCCTTCACTGGGCAACAGCGCCTGAAGGGAGACGTTCTCCGTTCAGGCGTTTTTGTTTTTGCGCGCGTCGTTGCGTCTATTCCGCCCGTCCCCCTCACATTGGAGTTCCACATGATTCATGGCGACATTTCCAGCAGCAAGGACACCGTCGGCGTCGCGGTCGTCAACTACAAGATGCCGCGCCTGCACAGCAAGGCCGAGGTGCTCGACAACGCCCGTGCCATCGCCAAGATGATCGAGGGCATGAAGGTCGGCCTGCCCGGCATGGACCTCGTCATCTTTCCCGAGTACAGCACCCACGGCATCATGTACGACTCGCAGGAGATGTACGACACGGCCGCGACGGTGCCCGGCGCCGAGACCGAGATCTTCGCCGCCGCCTGTCGCAAGGCCAAGGTCTGGGGCGTCTTCTCGCTGACCGGCGAGCGCCATGAGGAGCACCCGAACAAGGCGCCCTACAACACCCTGATCCTGATGAACGACCAGGGCGAGATCGTCCAGAAGTACAGGAAGATCATGCCCTGGGTGCCGATCGAGGGCTGGTATCCGGGCAACTGCACCTATGTGTCCGACGGTCCGAAGGGCCTGAAGATCAGCCTCATCATCTGCGACGACGGCAACTACCCCGAGATCTGGCGCGACTGCGCGATGAAGGGCGCCGAACTGATCGTGCGCTGCCAGGGCTACATGTACCCGGCGAAGGAGCAGCAGATCATCATCTCGAAGGCGATGGCGTTCGCGAACAACACTTATGTGGCGGTCGCCAACGCGTCCGGCTTCGACGGGGTCTACTCCTACTTCGGCCATTCGGCGCTGATCGGCTTCGACGGCCGCACGCTCGGCGAATGCGGCGAAGAGGAGATGGGCGTTCAGTACGCGGCGCTCTCGAAGAGCCTGATCCGCGACTTCAGGAAGAACGGCCAGAGCGAGAACCACCTCTTCAAGCTGGTGCATCGCGGCTACACCGGCATGATCAATTCGCGCGAAGGCGACAAGGGCGTGGCCGACTGCCCGTTCGACTTCTACGCCAAGTGGGTCAGCGACCCGCAGGGCACGCGCGAAATGGTCGAGTCGTTCACCCGCAAGACGGTCGGCACCGAGGAGTGCCCGATGGAGGGCATCCCCAACGAGAAGGACACGGTGCACCGCTGATTCGCCGCTCGGGCAGCCCACGATGAACGACCCCCTGGCACGCTTTCGCATCGAGCGCGAGCCGTACTACCTGGGCGTGGCCGACGAAGTGGCGTTGTTCGACGCGGCCTACGCGTTGCGCATGCCGCTGATGCTCAAGGGCCCGACGGGGTGCGGCAAGAGCCGCTTCGTCGAGCACATGGCCTGGCGGCTCGGCAAGCCGCTCGTCACGGTCGCCTGCAACGAGGACATCACCGCCGGCGACCTGGTCGGCCGCTGGCTGCTCGACGCCGAAGGCACGCGCTGGCAGGACGGGCCGCTGACCCAGGCGGCCCGCCATGGTGCGATCTGCTATCTCGACGAGGTGGTGGAGGCGCGTGCCGACACCACCGTCGTCATCCATCCGTTGACCGATGCGCGGCGCATCCTGCCGATCGAGAAGCTCAACGAGCTGGTGCATGCGCATCCGGACTTCCACCTCGTCGTCTCGTACAACCCCGGCTACCAGAACGTGATGAAGGACCTGAAGACCTCGACGCGGCAACGCTTCGCGGCGATCGAGTTTTGCTTCCCGGCGGCCGACATGGAGGCCCGGATCGTCGCCCACGAGTCGGGCCTGGACGCCGTGCTCGCCGCCAAGGTCGTCGCTCTCGGCGAGCGCACCCGGCGATTGAAAGGCCACGGCCTCGACGAAGGCGCGTCGACCCGCATGCTGGTGCACGCGGCCGCGTTGATGCAGCGCGGCGTCGACGCCGTCACCGCCTGCCGCATGGCGGTCGTGCTGCCGGTGACCGACGACGCCGACATGGCGCAGGCGCTGCAGACGGCGGTCGCGGCGTCTTTTTGAACCGCCGAACCGCGATGTCTTCGCTCCGCGCCGGCGTCTCGTTCGGAGCCCTCTCGGACCGGTGATCGATGGAAGATTCCCCGGTTTCTCAAGCGATGCAGCCGCCGAAGACCTACCGGCACCCATTGAAGACGATGCGCGAGACGCAGATGCCGCAGAGCGTCGTCGTCGAGCTCGAACGGGCGCGGCGGGTGCTCGACGCCACCCTCAGCGAGGACGCCACCGACACGCTCGCCGAAAGCCTCGTGGAGCTGCGGGTGATGGGAGCCGACGCCGCGCTGCTCGGCGCGATCGTCCAGCGCCTGGCGACGCTCGCGCCGCGCCTGCACGGGCCGGGCGGCCTCGACGCCTGGCTGACGGCGGTGCGCGAAGTGGCCGAGCAGGCGCGCCATTGCACCCTGGCGCTGCTCGCGAGCTCCGACGAAGTGCTGCGCCACGGCTCGCCGGCCGAGCTGCTGATGTGGACGCGGCTGG
>CAZZWY010000232.1:0-6965 GCA_964657785.1 uncultured Acetobacteraceae bacterium | reverse complement strand
CGCGTCCGAGCGATCGATGGCCGGTGCTTCGGCAACGCGGCGAACGTCCGATTCAGCGGGCGACGATCGGCGGGGTCGACGTCGGCGGCAAGTCCGCCGGGCGCGCAGCGCTCAGGCAGCGCGCCGTCGCCTCGTCCGCCGGAAAGAAGGTTTCGAGCGCGAGTTCGGAGACGAGGACGTCGGTCGGCGAGCCGAAGACGGTGGTGGTGCTGACGAAGCTCAGCACGCCGAGCGGTGTGCGCAGCACCAGCGGCACGGCGATGCCCGAGGCCTCGTGGCCCGCGCCGGCGGCTTCCCGCTCGGGCGTCGACGGGGCGGGATAGCCGACGAGCTCCCGCCGCAGTGCCTCGAGCACCGGATCGCCGCTCGCCGCGATCTGCCCCTCCAGTCGCGCGAGCAGATGCGTGCGCCATGCGCCGAGGTTGAGGATCCGCGGCGCCAGGCCACCCGGATGCAGCGCCAGCCTGAGCGCGTTGACGGGGCTTTCCAGGAGCGTCGGGTCGACGCCCTCGAGCAAGGCGCCCACGCAGCGATTCATCGACACGATGTGCCAGTGGCGATCGACCGCGATGGCGGGGGCGGGCTCGTGTCCCCGGAGCACGAGGTCGATCGTGCGGCGGACGATGTCCAGCCCCGGATCGGCGAGCGGCCGCTCCCGAAACATCGGGGCGAAGCCGGCCGCGAGCAACAGCGAATTACGGTCCCGCAGCGGCACGTCGAGCCGTTCGGAGAGCCTCAGCAGCATCGACCGGCTGGGCGCGGACCGGCCGGTTTCCAGGAAGCTGAGATGCCGCGGCGACATCTCCGCGTCGAGCGCGAGCTGCGACTGGCTGAGGCGCCGGCGCTGGCGCCATTCGCGCAGCTGGGTACCGACAGGGCGGGCGAGCGGGGGAGGCATTCGGCGCGGCGCGGCAGGGCGATGACCGGCATCGTACAGGCCGTACAGGCGCCGACGCGTTGTTCCGCGCGTTCAGCGCGGAGCTTCGAATCGGCGGGGCCCGAGCATCGAGAAGTCCGGGTGTCCATGACCTGGCACGTCATCGACGTCGTCGGGTCGCGTCCGCAGAATGGCCTGGCGACTCCCGGACACACCCCATGAACTCCATCGATCTTCTTCCGCTCGGCGTCGGTCACATGATCGGCCTGGGCGCCATCGGCTCCTGCATCGGCATCGGCCTGCTCGGTTCGAAATACCTCGAAGCGGCGGCGCGTCAGCCGGAAATGATGGAACCCTTGATGACCAAGGTGTTCCTGCTCGTCGGCGTGCTCGACGGTGCGTTCATCATCGCGACCGGGATCGGGCTGTGGTTCGCGACGGCGACCCCGTTCAAGGGTTGAGCGAAGGGCGCAGGGCGCCGGGCGGCGCCGCCGCGCGCCACTCTCAGCCCTTGTCGAAGCGGTCGAGCTCCATCACCTTCACCCACGCTGCCACGAAGTCGCGCTGGAACTTCTCGGGCGCGTCCGCGCTGGCGTAGACCTCGGCGATGGCGCGCAGCTGTGCGTTCGAGCCGAACACGAGGTCGACGCGCGAGCCGGTCCACTTCGGCTCGCCCGACTTCCGGTCGCGCCCTTCGAAGCGCTCGCCGGCCCCGTCGACGCTCTTCCACTCGGTGCCCATGTCGAGCAGATTGACGAAGAAGTCGTTGGTGAGCGCGCCCGGCTGGCGGGTGAAGACGCCGTCGCCGGAGCCGCCGACCGTCACGCCGAGCGCGCGCAGGCCGCCGACCAGCACGGTCATCTCCGGAGCGGTGAGCGTCAGCAGCTGCGCCCTGTCGAGCAGCATCACCTCGGCTGGCACGCTGTAGCGCGATTTCTGAAAGTTGCGAAAGCCATCGGCGAACGGCTCGAGCGGCGCGAAGGACGCCACGTCGGTCTGCGCCTGCGAGGCGTCGGTACGGCCCGGCTTGAAGGGCACCGCGACGTCGTGGCCGGCGTCGCGTGCGGCCTGCTCGATCCCCGCACTGCCGGCGAGCACGATCAGGTCGGCGAGCGAGATCGCCTTGCCGCCGCTCTGCGCGGCATTGAAGTCGCTGCGCACCCGCTCCAGCACCTCGAGCACCTTGGCGAGCGTCTCGGGCTGATTGACGGCCCAGTCCTTCTGCGGCGCGAGCCGGATCCGGGCGCCGTTCGCGCCGCCGCGCTTGTCCGAGCCGCGGAAGGTGGAGGCGGCCGCCCAGGCCGTCGAGACGAGCTGCGCCACGGTCAGGCCCGAGGCCTGCAGCTTCTGCTTGAGACCGGCGACGTCGTTCGCGTCGACCAGCGGATGGTCGACCGCGGGCACCACGTCCTGCCAGATCAGTTCCTCGGCCGGCACCTCGGGCCCGAGGTAGCGAGCGCGCGGGCCCATGTCGCGGTGGGTGAGCTTGAACCAGGCGCGGGCGAACGCGTCGGCGAACTGATCCGGATGTTCGAGGAAGCGGCGCGAGATCTTCTCGTAGGCCGGGTCCATCCGCAGCGCGAGGTCGGTGGTCAGCATGGTCGGCGCGAGGCGCTTGGCGGGGTCGTGCGCATGCGGAATCGTGCCGGCGCCCGCACCGCTCTTCGCGACCCACTGATGAGCGCCCGCCGGGCTCTTCGTCAGCTCCCAGTCGAACTTGAAGAGGTGTTCGAAGTACTCGTTGGTCCACTTCGTCGGCTGGGTGGTCCAGGTCACTTCCAGGCCGCTCGTGATGGTGTCGCCGCCCTTGCCGCTGCCGAAGCTGTTGTGCCAGCCGAGGCCCTGCGCCTCGAGCCCCGCGGCCTCCGGCTCGTGGGCGACGTGGGAAGCCTCGGCCGCCCCGTGGGTCTTGCCGAAGGTGTGCCCGCCGGCGATCAGCGCGACGGTCTCCTCGTCGTCCATCGCCATCCGGCCGAAGGTGTCGCGGATGTCGAACGCGGAGGCGAGCGGATCGGGCTTGCCGTCCGGGCCTTCGGGATTGACGTAGATGAGACCCATCTGCACGGCGGCCAGCGGGTTCTCGAGATCGCGGGCGTGCGGTGCCTCGCTGTCGTCGTCCTTCACGAGCACGCCATGGTCTTCGTCGACGCCGGGGGAGCCTTGCGAGTAGCGCAGGTCGCCGCCGAGCCACTTCGTCTCGCGGCCCCAGTACACGTCATGGTCGGGTTCCCACACGTCCGGGCGGCCGCCGGCGAAGCCGAAGGTCTTGAAGCCCATCGTCTCGAGCGCGACGTTGCCGGTCAGGATCAGCAGGTCGGCCCAGGAGATGGCACGGCCGTACTTCTGCTTGATCGGCCAGAGCAGCCGGCGTGCCTTGTCGAGGCTCACGTTGTCGGGCCAGCTGTTGAGCGGCGCGAAGCGCTGCTGGCCGCGGCCGGCGCCGCCGCGGCCGTCGGTGATGCGATAGGTGCCGGCGCTGTGCCAGGCCATGCGGACGAAGAGCGGGCCGTAGTGGCCGAAGTCGGCGGGCCACCAGTCCTGCGAATCGGTCATCAACGCCGCGAGGTCGGCCTTGACCGCCTGCAGGTCGAGGCGCCCGAAGGCCTCGGCGTAGTCGAAGTCCTTCTCCATCGGGTCGGACTTGGCCGAGTGCTGATGCAGCACGTCGACGCGCAATTGCTGTGGCCACCAGTCGCGGTTGGTGGTGCCGTCGGCGGCGCCGTGGCCGAAGGGGCATTTCGCGGCGGCGGTCTTTTCGCTATCCATGGAGAACTCCTGCAGTGCGGTGAACGAGATTGGCGATGAGGACGAATTCAGAAATTGTCTTGCAAAGGGTACGCCACGGCGAGCCAAAACGCCCTATCTCGCCGATAGCCTGGGCACGACCCCGGCCAGCCGGCCCTCCGGCGGCTGGCCCTCAGTGCGCGTAGGCCCGCAGCAGGGCCTCGCGAAACCAGCGATTGGCCGCGTCGTTGTCGGTGCTCGTGTGCCAGTAGAGGTAGGCGTCGTGGGGGGTCAGCGGCACCGGGAACGGCAGCACCAGGTTCTCGAACGGGCGACTCGCGATATGGGCGTAGCTCGCCGGCATCGTCAGCAGCAGGTCGGTCTGCGAGACGGTGCGGCAGGCCGCGAAATAGAACTGGCAGCGCAGCGCGATGCGCCGCTGCGCGCCGAGGCGGCGCAGCTCCAGGTCTTCGAAGCCCGGCCCCTCGCGCCGCTGCGACACGAGGATGTGGCGCTGCGCGAGATAGGTCTCGAGATCGAGCCGGCCGTGCGAGAGCGCGGGATGCCCGCGGCGCGCGACCACCGCCATCCCGTCCGCACCGATGCGCGTGAACTTCACCGCCGACGACACCGGCAGCATCACGTCGACCGCGACGTCGAGCGTGCCGGCGGCGAGCTCGCTCTCGAGGTTCTTGCGATTGACGCGCACCGTCGAGACCTCCACCTCGGGCGCTTCGGCGGCGAGGATGGACATGAGCTGCGGCATCACGGTCGACTCCATGTAGTCGCGCAGGCCCGTGACGAAGCGCTTGCGGGCGGTCGCGGGCACGAACGTCTGCGTGTCGTTGAGCAGCAGGCCGAGCTGCTGCAGCGCCTCGCGCAGCGGCCCGATCATGCGTTTGGCGAGCGCCGTCGGCATCATGCGGTACCCTTGACGCTCGAACAGCGGGTCGTCGAAGAGGTCGCGCAGCCGCGCCAGTGCATGGCTGATCGCGGGCTGCGTCAGGTGCAGCTTCTCGGCGGCCTTGGTGATGCCGCCCTCGGTGTAGATCGTGTCGAAGACGACGAGCAGATTGAGGTCGACTCGCGAGATGTGCATGGGCCGTATTGAACTCCATTCCCGGCATCGACCGGCTGGCGGGGCGGCCGCGCTGGAAGCTGCCCGAGCCGGGACACGGAGATGACGATGCCGCTGGAAGAGTCCTTCGTCGGTACCACCGACATCCAGGCCCGCCATGCGTTCGATACCGAGGCGCTGCGCGACTGGTTCGCGCGCGAGGTCTCGCCCGAGGTCTCGGGTTGGCGCGTCGCGCAGTTCCGCGGCGGCCAGTCGAACCCGACCTTCCGCATCGACGCGGCGGGCCGGCGCTACGTGATGCGCCGCAAGCCCGGCGGCGAGCTGCTCCCGTCGGCGCATGCCGTCGAGCGCGAGTTCCGGGTGATAGCGGCGCTGCGCGGCAGCGGCGTGCCGGTGCCCGAGGTGCACGCGCTCTGCGAGGACCGCTCGGTCATCGGCTCGGTCTTCTACGTGATGGGCTTCGTCGACGGCCGGGTGCTCTGGGACCCGACGCTGCCCGAGCTCGCGGTCGCCGAGCGCCGCGGCGTCTGCGACGAGATGGGCCGGGTCCTCGCCGCGCTTCACGGTGTCGATCCCGACGCGGTCGGGCTCGCCGATTTCGGCCGCCCGGGCCAGTACGTCGCCCGCCAGCTCTCTCGCTGGACGACCCAGTACCGGGCCTCCGAGACCGAACCGATCGAGGCGATGGACCGGTTGATCGAGTGGCTGCCGGCGCGCGTCCCCGAGCGCACCGAAAGCCGCATCGTGCATGGCGACTACCGCCTCGACAACCTCGTCTTCCACCCGACCGAGCCGCGCGTCGTCGCCGTGCTCGACTGGGAGCTCTCGACGCTCGGCGACCCGCTCGCCGATTTCGCGTACCACTGCATGGCGTGGCGCCTCGCGCCGCCGCTGCGCGGGCTCGCGCATCTCGGCCCGTCCGATCTCGCGGCGCGCGGCCTGCCGAGCGAGGCCGAGTATGTCGACGCGTATCGCCGGCAGCGCGGCCTGGCAGCCATCGAGCCGTCCGAGTGGGAGTTCTACATGGCGTTCAACCTGTTCCGGGCGGCGGCCATCGCCCAGGGCATCCTCGCGCGCGCGCTTGCCGGCAACGCCGCGAGCGAACAGGCGCTCGGCGCCGGTCGGCAGGCCCGTGTGCTTGCGGAGCTCGGCTGGGAACAGGCGCGACGATTCGGCTGAGCGCCCTGGCCAGGTGGGCGCTCGAGGGCCGGCGCCTGGCGTGTCAGGGCATGTCGGGGTTGTCGTAGGAGGCGACCGCCGGCTCGCCTTTGAGCCCCATGCGGCGCCGGGCGGTTTCCCTGGCCCCGGTGGCCGGCACGTGCAAACCCGCCGCGGCCAGGCCGAACCGCGGCATGTTCCCGTAGACGCATTCGTACTGGCCGGCCGGGACGACGTAGGTCTCGTGCCAGATGCCGACGCTGCCGCCGGCGCCGACGGCCCGGTTGAAGCGCTTCCACGGCTCGAGGTGATTCAGCGCCGGGTCGCGCGCGAAGCGCTCGAGTTGCTCGAAGGTCTGCCAGTACTGCACGACGGCGACGCCGCGCCAGTAGACGAAAGGCTGAGCGTGCAGCAGTCCGAGCTCCGGGTGGGCGAGCAGATGCTGGATCATCGGCCCCATCGCCCGGGCCACCGGCAGCCATCGGTGGACGGCGAGCAGGCGGTTCATCCGCATGCCGATGATGAACACGACGAACGGGCCGTCCTGCTGCGCAGAATACCTGCCGCGGAAGATTTCGGTCATGGCGACGGCCCTCGGGCCACCGTGATGGCCTCGATCGACCCCTCGGGCCCGAGCGCGCGGGGCGGAAAGTTCGCTTTCAGCACGGCGGGGTTGGCCGCGTACGCGATGTCGCGAGGCATCCGGTCTCCTTGGCCGCATCCGGCAGGGTTGGGACGATGGCGGGCACCGTCGGAGGCCGGATCTTCAACCGAACGACCGCGTCCCGCAAGTCCGCCTGACCGCGACCGCTCCCCTCAGAGCGACGCGTACCGCGACACCTCCGGCGCCGGCCGAACCGGGCGCTTCAGCATCCGCCGCAGCAGCTTGCCCGAATCCGCGGTCGGCAGGCCGTGCTGCAGCACGATGTGGCGCGGCACCTTGTAATGCGCCATGTGCGCGTCGCACCACTGCAGCAGGCGGCGCCGCACCGCCCGGCCGTCCCCGGCGCGCGCCGCAGCGGCGGGCGCGAGCACCACGTAGGCATGCAGCACCTCGCCGCGGTCGGGATCCGGCGAGCCGACGACGGCCACCTGCGCCACCTCCGGGTGCGTCGCGAGAATCGCCTC
>CAZZWY010000231.1:0-6968 GCA_964657785.1 uncultured Acetobacteraceae bacterium | reverse complement strand
ACGAGATGACGCTCGAGCCGACGCACCTGACCGTGCTGCCGCTGCTGGAGGCCGCCACGACGGCACCGAGGGTCGAAGGCTACCCGGTCCTCGGCCCGGTCGACTTGCAGTGGTTCGCGAGCAAACCGGTGACGGACCGGGTCCGCTTCGAGGCCAGTGCCTACACCGACTTCCGCTACGGCCCGCCGACGCGCGAGCTGGCGCTCCAGGAGGCGCTCGAGCTGCCGCCCGGCTTCAACCCCCGGACGCTCGCCTGGGCGGCGGCATTGCGCGCCGACCCCCGCTACGCCGAGGCCGGCGGCCGCAACCTCGCCGCCGTGCTGCTGCAGCACATCGCGACCGCCGGGTTCAGCTACACGCTCTCGCCGGGCGTCTACGGCCACGACGCGGTCGACGAGTTCTGGTTCGACCGGCGCGCCGGCTTCTGCGAGCATTTCGCCGCGGCGTTCGTCGTCGTCATGCGCGCGATGGACGTCCCGGCGCGCATCGTCACCGGCTATCAGGGCGCCGACCGGATCGTCGTCGACGGCTTTCACGTGGTGCGCCAGAGTTCCGCACACGCCTGGGCCGAGTACTGGGACGACGGCATCGGCTGGGTGCGCGCCGACCCGACCGCGGCCGTGGCGCCCGACCGCATCGACCGCGGCACCAACCTTGTCGCGCCCTCGGGGTTGGTCGCCGGCGCGATCGGCAGCGTCAGCCCGGCCCTGATGGCCGAGGTCCGCGCGCAATGGGAGGCGCTCAACAACCGCTGGAATCAGTGGGTGCTGAACTATTCGTCGGGCCAGCAGCTCGATGTCCTGCGGCATCTCGGCTTTCTGGCCCCGAGCCGCGAGGACCTGACGACCTTGCTCGTCCTCTCGCTCAGCATGCTCGCGCTGCTCGGCGCCGGCTGGGCCTGGTGGGACCGGCACCGGGTCGACCCGTGGACGCGCCAGATGCTGCGACTGCGCAAGGCGCTCGCGAAGCTCGGCATCCCGAGCGCCGTCCACGACACGCCGCGGGCGCTCGCCGTGCGGGTGCGGTCGCGGTTCGGCGCGGCCGGCGAAGAGCTCGCCGAGCTGCTCGAGGCGCTCGAGCGACAACGCTACGGCCGGGTTCGCGCCGTGCGGCCGGACGCCGGGCTGACGAGGCGTTTCGTCGGCCGAGCGCGGCGGCTGCGGCCGGCGTCGGCCTGACAGCGCGGGTGGGATTAGGTCAGCGCACCGCTCCTCGATAATCCGCCGATCGCCCGAGCGGCGACAACGTCCCCGCCATGATCCGTCTGTCCCTCACCCGCCTGCTCTGCCTGCTCGGCTGCGCCACGCTTGCGGCCTGCGCCGCCGAGGTCGCTGCCGGCAAAGCGAAGCCGCCGCAGACGGCGGCGTCGGCCGTCCGTCGAGCGTCACCGGACGAGCCGCCCGACATCGTCACCTACGGCCGCCGCGACGACGTGGTGCGGTTCGCCAGGGAGATCGCCGAGCGCCATCAGCTCGACCCGGCCTGGGTCACGGCGGCGATGGAGCACGCGCGCTTCCAGCCGAGCGTGGCGAAGTTCGTCATGCCGCCGGCCGCGGGCACCGCGAAGAACTGGTCGGCCTACCGGGCGCGCTTCGTCGAGCCGACCCGCATCGACGTGGGCGCGGCGTTCTGGCGCGCCAACGACAAGTGGCTGAAGCAGGCGGAAACGCTCTACGGCGTGCCGCCGGAGATCGTGATGGGCATCATCGGCGTCGAATCGATCTACGGCCAGCAGATGGGCGGCTTCAAGGTGATCGACGCGCTCTCGACCCTCGCCTTCGATTTTCCGACCGGCCGCAGCGACCGGGCGCCCTTCTTCCGCGGCGAACTCGAAGCCTTTTTCGTCATGTGCCACAGCGAGGGCCTCGACCCGCTGACGCTCACCGGCAGCTACGCCGGCGCGATGGGCATGCCGCAGTTCATGCCGTCGAGCTTCAACAAGTACGCGGTCGACTTCGACAACGACGGCCATGTCGACCTGCGCGGCGACGCCGCCGACGTCATCGGCAGCGTCGCCCATTACCTCGCCGAGTTCGGCTGGCAGCGCGGCCTGCCGACGCGGTTCTCGGTCGCCGCGCCGGTCGAGGTGCGCGACCGCGCGCTGATGCTGGTGCCGGACATCCTGCCGACCTTCACCCCGGCCGACTTCCTGGCCCACGGGGCGCAACTCGACCCGGCGGCGCTGGCGCTCGACGCACAGTCGACGGCCGCCGACAAGCCGCCCCTGAAGCTCGCCCTCGTCGAACTGCAGAACGGCGACGCCGCGCCGAGCTATGTCGCCGGCACAGCGAACTTCTACGCGATCACGCGGTACAACTGGTCGAGCTACTACGCGATGGCGGTGATCGAGTTGGGGGAGGCGGTGCGGCGGGAGGTGGAGCGAGGGGTGCGTTGAAGCGCTTCGTGCGATGCTGAAGATCGACGGGCAGGAAGGTGAGCTTCACCACGGAGCCGATGCAACTCGGCCGTGGTCTGCAGGACCCGCTTTGCCCAGCGCGCAATGCGACACGGCTCGGCCGAGAACCCGACCCCGTACAGCTGCTCGCCATGGCGCAGCATGAGCAACGCGAGCTTCGCGGCGCACGCGTCCCCGGCATCCGCGAGGCCGGCGGCAGCGTCGAAAGCGTCGGCCCAACGGCCGTCCTCGTAGGCCTGGAAGCTCGTGTCGAGCGACACAGCGTTGCCGCGGTCCATGGGGATCGCCAGGCGCCGAGCTCGACACGCGTTACCGAGCGCCCGAACGTCGCCGAGGACCTTCGCGGCGATCGTCAATCGCTCTGAGGAGCCGAGCAGCGATGGCGGCGTCGTTCGCGAGCGACTGGCATGAGAGACGTGTCCGAAGCCTTGCATGTGCTGATCCCGATCTCGCCGACCCGAAGGCCCTTGTTGCAAAGAACGGAATTTTCAGCGTCGACCGGACATCGACAGACCTGCCGGTCGCAGGAAGTCAGTCTGGGCGCGGCGGGGCGTCTCGGGCTGAATCGAGATCCAGGAGCTTGAAGAGCGCGAACACGGCCAATGCGAGACCGACGGTGCCGATCACCACATAGGGCACCCGAGGAGAAACAACATCAGGACTGTTGGGATCGCAGTCGGGGTTCCCAGGTCGACGTCTGTACGGGACCCGGGGGGATACGACATTGGGATGAGCTTGTTCGCTAGTAGCCATTGCAACTCCCGAATGGTTTCAGTTGTAGAGATCGACACGGCTTGGTGAAGCCGCCACAGTCAAGTTCGAGCGACGCAAAGACGGTCGAGAGACTTCTGCGAGCAATCGCGCTCGCAGCGCTTCGATCCGCCGGTAGGTCGCAGTATCGTCCCCAAGGGCGTCGGCAAGCACGGGCTGCGCCACATCGAGAACGGCGAGCGCTTCCGCCGGTCGAGCAAGCGCTTCGAGCGCCACTGCCTGGTTGATCGAGTACAGCAGTGCCTGCGGGTGGAGGGTCCCGAGCTCGCGGTTCTCGCCCTCCTGCGCGATGCGCAGCAAGGCCAGCGCATCTTCCGTGCGGCCCTGGGCCAGCAGCGCCATACCCTTCAATAGCTGCGTGGTCGGGGTGACTGCGAAACCGGGCACTTTCGCGCAAGCTGTTCGGCAGACCTCCAAGGCCTCGTTTGACCAGCGCAGTGCGGCAGCAGCGTCGGCGTTGCGCAGTGCGTCTTCTGCAAGTGCCTGCATGGCCATTACGCGATGCGATCCGTCCACCATCCGCTGCGCCCCGGCAAGCGCTTTGACATCGGCGGCGACCTCAGGGTGCGATTGAAGTTCACCCAGTTGCGAAAGCGCCCGAAACTGCGTCAGGAGCGCTCCGATTCGAAAGTCAGGGGAAGATGTGTCGGTCGCCAATGCCGAAACAACGGGCAAGCCCGCCCGGATCGAGTTCGTGGAGCCGAGACGCAGATTCGAGAAAACGCCCCGATAGGCCAGCCGCCGACACAAGGCCTCATTGACGCCGAGCGCCGCCACGCAACGTGGCGTGGCCTCGTGCTCGAGCGACGCCGCGTCGTGGACTCTCCCGGCCGCGAAGAGCAGTTCGGCATGACCGACATCGAGACCGATGACGTCGCGGGGCGTCTTGCCCGGCGCACGGAGCTGACGTGATGCAAGTTCCTTTTGCGCGGCCAGCGCGGCGTCGAATTCGCGCAGTGCGGCATTCGACTGCACGACCCCGACCAGCGCTGACAGCGCCGGGCGCGCCACCGGGCCCAAGGCATCGTCGGCCCGGGCGAGCGCGTCTTGAAAAACCGCTTTGGCGCGGCCCGGGTCGCCGCCCCACAGGGATAGCCAACCCCGCGTGAGGCCCACGCTCACCGCGATGTCGGGCTGGGTCGTCACTCGTCGTGGCAGGGCCCCGACCTCCGCAACCAGCGCGTCGGCACGGTCCAGCTGACCCATGCTCAACGCATTGTCGGCTTGCGCCGCGAGCGCGCGAGCCGTCGCCATCGGGTCACCAAGACGGCGGTGCAATCTGACGAGTTCGCCGAAGGTCACATCCGCCTTTGTCAGCTCCCCCATGCTCGACTGAATCCCGGCAATCCCCTCCAGCAGATCCGCCTGCAACGCCGGCTGCCCCTTCAACCGCCGCAACACATCGTCCCGCCCCCGGTCCAGCAGCTCCCGCGCCGTCACGTCCGCCCCATGCGACTTGTCGGTATCGGCCTGCTTGAACATGCCCATCATGAAATCCCGCGCGGCGAGCGCCCGGGCCGATTCCTGGCGGGCCTGCAGGCCGAGCCAGACGGCGACGGCGGCGACGACCAGCAGGGCCGTGACGGCGCCCGAGCCGAGCGCGACGCCGAGCCGGTGCCGCTGGGCGAACTTCGCGATGCGGTAGGCCTGGCTCGGTGCCCTCGCCTCGACCGGCTCGCCCGCGAGCCAGCGGTCGAGCTCGACACGCAAGGCTTCGACTGACGGGTAACGCTGCGCCGGCTGCTTGGCGAGGGCTCGCAAGGTGATCGCGTCGAGATCGTTGCCGAGCGACTTGCGCAAGGCGTCAGGTGTGCTGCCGCGCGCCGCGGCAACCGCCTCGGACAACGCGCGGCGGCTCGGCGGCCGCGGATCGATGTCGAGGATCGCCTGCTCGAGGAGCGCCGGCGAGTCGCGCTTGGGCTCGGCGGGCCGCTCGCCGCACAGGAGCTCGTAGAACACCACGCCGAGGGAATACACGTCGGTCGCGGTCGTGAGGGGCCGGCCGGTCAGCTGCTCCGGGCTCGCGTAGGCGACCGTCATCAGGCGGCCGGCGTGGCGCGTGAGCTCGGTATCGGCGAGCACGCCGCCTTCGGCCTCCATCAGCTTGGCGATGCCGAAATCGAGCAGGCGGACCTCGCCGGCCTGCGTGACGAGGATGTTCGCCGGCTTCAGGTCGCGGTGGATGACGAGGTTGGCGTGCGCATGCTGGACCGCGAGCAGCACCTGGCGGAACAGATCGACGCGCGCCCGCACCCCGAGCCGCGCCCGGTCGCACCACGCGGTCAGGGTCTCGCCTTCGACGTATTCGAGCGCAAGCCAGGGCTGGCCGGCGGGGGTGACGCCGGCGTCGTGGAGGCGGGCGATGTTCGGATGGTCGAGCGAGGCGAGGATGTCGCGCTCGCGGGTGAAGCGCTGGGCGAAGCTTTCGCCCTGCGCGCCGCCGACGTGGCGGAACAGCAGCTTGATCGCGACGGTGCGGCGGAATGCGCCGTCGTCGCGCTCGGCCTGCCAGACCTCGGCCATGCCGCCCGAGCCGATCGCGCGCAGCAGCCGGTAGGGCCCGATGCGCGCGCCGGGCTCCAGATCGCTCGAGGAGAGCCCCACGGGCAACGCGGGCAAGGCGCTCAGGAAGCCGTTGCGCCGGACCTTGGCCCGCGCGCCGAGCATCTGCGTCAAGGGTTCGACGAGCGGGTGGCCTTCGTTGGCGAGCCGCGCGAGCCAGAGGTCGAGCGCGGGCGCCGTCAACGTCTCGGCCTGTTCGTACAGGGCTGACAGGGCTTGCCATTCGCTGACCGCGTCACGCATCGAAGTCCATCCGGATCGAAGTGCGGGCAAGGATAGGCGTGCGGCCGGCCTACCGCAACGTTCTTATTGGGGAGAGGTCCATGCCTCAGCGGGACCGCGCGCGTACGCTACGGAATCGCCGCGACGAACCGGACACGCGAGTCGCATCAAGGCTGGACGCCAAGCTTGCCCGCCGCTACCCTCGACCGCCATGAACGCCGAGCCCGCCCCGCCCTCTCCGGAACCGCGTCCCGCGGGGGACGAGCCGCCGATCACGCGGCTGCTGCAGCTCGCCGCCAGCGGCGACCGGCAGGCGCTCGATGCGGTCTACGCCTCGCTCTATCCGGAACTGAAGGCGGTGGCGCGGTCCCGGTTGCGCCAGCAAGGCCGGGGCGACCAGATGAACACGACAATGCTGGTCCACGAGAGCTTCGTGCGCCTCGTCAACGCCCGCAGTCTGCAGCTGCTCGACCGGCACCACTTCTTCGCGTATGCCGCCAAGACGATGCGCCACATCATCATCGACAGCGCCCGCGAGCTCCTGGCCGAGCGGCGCGGGGCCGGCGCCGAACACCTGACGCTTGGCGACGAAGCCCTCGAGGTCGCAGCGACCAGTGCGAGCGACGAGCTGATCCGCGTTCACGAGGCGTTGACCGCGCTGGAGGCGGTCGACCCGGCGCTGGCCGAGCTCGTCGAGATGCGCTACTTCGGCGGGTACAGCGAAATCGAGGTCGGCGAATTGCTGGGCGTGACCGAGCGAACCGTGCGGCGGCGCTGGGACAAGGCGCGGGCGTGGCTCTTCGTGAGCCTCGGCGGCGGGTGAGGTGACGACGGGCGGCAAGTCAGCGCCGCGTCATCGCGTCGAGCCATTCATCGAGCGCGACGTCCGCTGGCAACCCTTCGCTGACGACCAGGCCTCGACGCAACTCCCAGCTCGACTCGACCCATGAGACATCCTGGGTCAACCCCCCGACGCCGCGATGAGTTTTTGAGCTGC
>CAZZWY010000230.1:0-6978 GCA_964657785.1 uncultured Acetobacteraceae bacterium | reverse complement strand
TGACGCCGCGCCCTGACGCCGCATTTTTGACGATTTCCATTGAAGGACTCCCCATGATCCCCGGCTACACCGAAGCGCTCTACCTGCTGCCGTTCGACCACCGGCATTCCTATCTCAAGGGCATGTTCCACGTCGAGCCCCCGCTCGATGTCGAGCAGCACGCCCGCGTCGTCGACAGCAAGCGCCTGGTCTACGAGGGCTTCCAGCGGGCCCTTGCGCTCGGCGTGCCGGCCGAACACGCCGGCGTGCTGGTCGACGAGGAGTTCGGCGCCGACGTGCTGCGCGACGCGGCGGCGGCCGGCGCGGTCACCGCGATGTCGGTCGAGAGCAGCGGCTCCGACGAATTCGATTTCGAGTACGGCGACGACTTCGCCGCCCACCTCGACGCGTTCGCGCCGACCTTCGCGAAGGTGCTGGTCCGCTACAACCCGCAAGGCGACGCCGCGCTCAACGCCCGCCAGACCGAGCGCCTCGTGCGCCTCTCGGCCTGGTGCCGGGCGAAGCGCCAGCGCCTGATGTTCGAGCTGCTGGTGCCGGCGACCGAGTCGCAGCTCGCCGACGCGGGCGGCGATGCATCGAACTACGACCTCGCCCAGCGCCCCGACCTGATGATCGAGTCGATCGGGCGCCTGCAGGAGGCCGGCATCGAACCCGACGTCTGGAAGGTCGAGGGCCTCGACCGGCGGGCCGATTGCGAGCGCGTGGTGGCGGCGGCGCGCCGCGGCGGACGCGGCGACGTCAGCTGCATCGTGCTCGGCCGCGGCGCCGACGACGCCAAGGTCTCCGACTGGCTCGCGACCGCCGCGTCGGTCGACGGCTTCATCGGCTTCGCGATCGGGCGCACGAGCTTCTGGGACGCCGTTGCCGCGTTCGAAGCCGGCACCGCGACGCGCACCGAAGCGGCCGACCGGATCGCGGGTCATTTCCGCGACTGGGTCGGCATCTTTCGCGACGCCAAGGCAAAGGCGGCATCCACATGACCGAAGATTCGATGCGCGTTCCCCTCACTCCCGGCCTGCCCGATGCGACGCCCTCGGACGCGCTCGTCTTCTTCGGCGCCGCGGGGGATCTGGCCTACAAGAAGATCTATCCCGCCTTGATGGCGATGGTCCGGCGTGGCCATTTCGACTCGCCGGTCGTCGGTGTCGCCCGCGCCGGCTGGGACGACGCCAGGTTCCGCGACCATGCGCGCGAGAGCATCCAGGCCCACGGCGAGTTCGACGCGGCAGCGTTCGAGAAGCTCGCCGGCCTGCTGCGCTACGTCAACGGCGACTACGACCGGCCCGAGACCTTCGAGGCCCTCAAGCGCGCGCTCGGCGGCGCGAAGCACCCGGCGCACTACCTCGCGATCCCGCCGTCGATGTTCGGCCCGGTCGTCGAGCAGCTCGCGAAGTCGGGCTGCACCGAGGGCGCCCGCGTCATCGTCGAGAAGCCCTTCGGCCGCGATCTCGACTCGGCCCGGGCGCTCAACAAGATCCTGCTCGGCAGCTTCGACGAGGCGCACATCTTTCGCATCGACCACTACCTCGGCAAGCAGCCGGTGCACAACATGGTCTTTTTCCGCTTCGCGAACGCGTTGCTGGAGCCGGTGTGGAACCGCAAATACGTCGAGAGCGTGCAGATCACGATGGCCGAGAATTTCGGCGTGCAGGGCCGTGGCGCCTTCTTCGAGCAGACCGGCACGATGCGCGACGTGGTGCAGAACCACCTCTTCCAGGTGCTCGCGAACCTGGCGATGGAGCCGCCGGCGCGCGGCGACAGCGAATCGATGCGCGACGAGAAGGTCAAGGTGCTGCGCTCGATCGCGCCGCTGAAGGCGGAGAACCTCGTCCGCGGCCAGTTCCGGGGCTATCTCGACGAGAAGGGCGTGAAGCCCGACTCGACCGTCGAGACCTTCGCCGCGCTGAAACTCGAGATCGATTCCTGGCGCTGGCAGGGCGTGCCGTTCTACATCCGTGCCGGCAAGTCGCTGCCGGTGACCTGCGCGGAGGTGGTGGTGCGGCTGCGCTGCCCGCCGCAGATCTTCCCGGCGTGCCCGGCCGGGGGCAACCACATCCGCCTGCGCATCGGGCCGGACGAATCGATCTCGATCGGCCTGACCGTCATGGACGAGGCCGAGAAGGGCGTCGGGCAGGCGGTCGAGCTGTCGAACGACCACCCGCACGACGGCGAGATGGAAGCCTACGAACGCCTGCTCGGCGACGCGATGGCCGGCGACTCGACGCTCTTCGCCCGCGAGGACTACGTCGAGGAAGCGTGGCGCATCGTCGACCCGGTGCTGCGTGAAGCGACCCCCGTGCACGGGTACGAGCCCGGGACCTGGGGGCCGCCCGAGGCGGCGACGATCACGCCGCCGGGTGGGTGGGTGGATCCGGTGGTGGCGAAGTGAGTCCTGTCGATGCGCGGGGTTCTTGGCCGAAGTGATCGAGCAGCCGCACTCTAGACCTTGCTTCTGCCGTCGATCGACAGCAGTGAAGTTTTTCGAGGCGGCGGCCGGATTGATCGTGACGCCGGTGCGCTTCACCGAGCCAGGGTCCCACCGTCCCTGCCCCTCAGGCAACGATCGAGCACCCCCCGTTCGACATGGCGATCGACCCAGTCCGCCAAGCCGTCCAGGCTGGCATCGAGCGTGGGTGCATGGCTGCCGAAAAGTGCCTGGGTCACGGCCGGTGACTCGAACAGGCCGTGGGTGTAGACGCCGAGGGCCGCGCCGCGCTGCCATCCGATCGCAGTGCCTTGCGCGTCGCGCAGGACGCGGGTGTCTTCCGCACCGGTCAAGGTCTGCGTGGTGCCCGTGCGGATCTCGTAGGCGTCGAACGACACGCCGTCAAGGTCCTGCCACGGCCTGTGCAGTTTCTCGAAGCGGGCGTGGATTCGCAGCACTCGCTTGCGCGACGCGTAGCGGGTGACCAGCGGCAGCAGGTTCAGGCCGGGCGCCTCTGCGGCCTCGCCATCGATGCCCTGCGGGTCGCTGAGCAGCGCGCCGAGCATCTGCAGACCGCCGCAGATGCCGAGCACGGGCTTGCCGCTGGCCGCATGCCGGGAAATGACGCCGTCGAGCCCGCGCTCCCGCAACCAGCGCAGGTCGCCGCTGACCTGCTTGGAGCCGGGCAGGATGATCCAGTCGACTCGGTCGAGGTCGCCGACATCGCGCGCCCAGCTCAATCGCAGGCCGGGAACCTGGCGAAGCGGCTGGAACTCGTCGAGGTTGCTGATGCGGGGATACGCCACCACGGCCACGTGCAGCCCCGGCCCGCCCGCGGACGGTCGCGCCTCGAACACGCCGTCTTCCTCCGGCAGCCCGTGGTCGCGCTTCATCGGCAACACCGCGGCCACAGAAACGCCCGTCAGCGCCTGCAGTTGCGCGGGGCCCGGTGCCAGCAGCGCGGCGTCACCGCGGAACTTGTTCAGCACGAAGCCGGCGAGCGTGGGCTTCAGGTCCTCGGCGAGCAAGGCCCAGGTGCCGTAGAGATGGGCGAAGGCGCCACCGCGGTCGATGTCGGTGACGAGGAGGCTGGAGAGCTGGCCTGCCGCCTTCGCCCAGCGTGCGGTGCCGAGGTTGACATAGTCGTGCGCGGCGAGGTTGATCTCGGCCGGCGAGCCGGCACCTTCGATCACCAGCAGCTCGTGGCGCGCGTGCAGGCGCAGGAAGCTCTGCTGCGCGACGACGGCCAGGTGCGCGCTGCGCTCGCGCCACGGCAGTCGGGAGAGCGCGTGATCCACGTCGCCCCGCAGCACCACCTGGCTGGCGGTATCGCGCTCGGGCTTGAGCAGCACCGGATTCATGTCGACGCTGGGCTCGACGCGCGCGGCCAGCGCCTGAAAGTATTGCGCCGCGCCGATCTCGCCGAAGCCGCCGTCGAGACCCGCCACGACACGCGCGTTGTTGCTCATGTTCTGCGCCTTGAACGGCGCCACGTCGATGCCGCGCTGCGCAGCCCAGCGGCACAGGGCCGTGGCCAGCAGGCTCTTGCCCGCGCCGCTGCTGGTGCCCCAGACCATCACGCAGCGCGTCATGGGCCGTCCTTGACACGCTCTGGCCCGGTCTGCAACTCATGCAGCGCGGTCAGAAGCGCGGCCAGCGCCTGCGGCGGCTGGGCGGAGACGCGCATGTGGCCGGGCAGGCCGAACGATGCGGTGTCGCGCACCGCGAGCCCGCGTTCGCGCAGGCGCGTGCGATCGGCGAACGCCGGTCGTCGCGCACAGAGGAAGGGAGTGACGCTCGGCAGGGTGTGCAGCCCGAGTCCGTCCAGGCCGGCTCGCAGGGCCGACGTCCATTCGCGCAGCAGGTGCAGGCTCTCGCTCAGCCAGGCCCGGGTCGCGGTCTCGGTCCAGGCTTCGAGCAGGGCCACCGCATGGGCGCCGAGCGGCCAGGACGGCTGGGCCCGGTCGAGCGCCGCGCACCAGGCCCGCACCGGCCAATCGGCATGGAGAGGGGCGATCGCGTAGGCACCGCGCACCCCTGGCAGACCGAGCGCCTTGTTGGGGCTGAAGAGCTGGAACACGACCTCCGACGCATCCCGTGACCAGGTCGGCGAGCCGTGCAGTCGCAGCGGTGCGTAGGCGGCGTCGAGCACCGTCGGGCGGTCGGCGGGATGGTCGGGCGGGGGTGCATCCTGTCCGAGCGGGCTGCTCGGCTCGCAGCACCAGCGCAGCGCCGCGGCGGCATCGTCGGGGCCGGTCGGTGCACGACCGTTGGCGTGCGCAGCAGTGGCGTAGTCGCCATAGGCCAGCGCCGGTACGGCCATCGGCCCCGGCGCGAGCCGCGCACCCACGGCCGTGACGCGCTGGATGAATTCGCTGGCGCTGGCCGCGAAAACGATGCGCTGCGGCGCGACGCCGTGGAAATTTGCCAGACGTTCGCGCAGCGCGTGATAACCGGGATCGGGGTAGCGCGTGGCGTCGACCCGCGCCAGCGCCTCCACCGCCTGCGGGCACGGTCCGGTCGCGTTGACGTTGGTCGAAAAATCCCACGGCACGGCCCCGTGGGCGTCGGGGCCGCCATGCGTTCTCGGCTTGCAAGTCGACGCCGGGTCGAACGTCATGGCAGGTTCCGGGCGATGCAGGCGGCGAGCGTTCCCGCCAGCGCCAGCCACGCGGCGGCGGTGGCCGATCGAATCGCGAGGGTGGTGTCGGCCGCCACCGGCGAACGCGCGGCGGCGTTGAGCGCATACACGCCGGGCTTGCGCAAGCGCACCCCGAGGCGCAACGCCATCGCACCCATCGGCCAGCCGCCGTTGGGGGATGGCGTGCGCCTGGCTTCGACCCGCAAGGCCCGCCGGTCGGCGGCGCGACGCGCGGGCCGCAGCAGCAGGGCCGTCAATCGCGCCGGCGCCCACGACAAGACGTCGTCGGCCCATGCGGCCCATTTGCCGGCCCACTCGAAGCGACCGCGGTAGCCCCACATCGCGTCGGCGGTGTTCGCGAACCGGTAGACCACCGCGCCGGGCAGGCCCGCCACCGCGAACCAGAACAGCGGTGCGACGACCGAATCGTTGAGGTTCTCGGCCAACGTCTCGATGGCGGTCTCTCTGATCTCGAAGGCGTCCATCCGGCTCACGTCGCGACTCGCGAGGCGGGCGATGCGTTCTCGTCCCGCGTCGACCGAGATCGCCAGCGCGCGTTCGACGCCCCGCACTTCATCGCGCAACATGCGCCAGGCGAAAGTGGGTTTGAGCAGGAAAGCGAGCAGCGTCGCACCGGCCCAGGCCGGCCACGCGACGAGCACCCGTTGCGCCTCGTGCGCCGGCACCGCCAGCGACACGGCGATGGCCGACCACGCGGCCGCGCCACCGCCGAAGGCAGGCCCCGGCGGCCAGGCACAAAGTCGGCGGCCGACCGGCGCCAGCAGCCGTCCCAGCCAGGCGACGGGATGCACCACGTTCGGCGGTTCGCCGAAGAGGGCATCGAGCGCCCAGGCGAGGCCGAGGGCGATCGGCAAGGTGGCGTTCGGCGTCAAGCGCCACCTGGCTCGCCGGCCGAATACGGCGGCAGCTTCGTCAGGATGCCGGTGCGCAGCCGTTCCGGGCGGTCGTTGCGCGCGAGCGAGCCATCGTCGCTTTGCGCATGCAGTCGGGCGCAGGCCAGCACCTGGAGGGCGGTCTCGGCATCGGTCCGCAGGTCGCCGAACAGGTAGCTGTGCTTGCCCGGCGCCTGCAGGGCGACGGTGCAGGCGCGGCTGCAGCCACTCATGCAGGCGACGCCGCGCACTGCGATCGGCGCGCCGGGATCGAGGTCGAACCAGGCCGTCTGCACAGCGTCGAGCAGGGCGGCCCCAGCGGGCGGTTGATCTCGCGACGCACCCGCCGGGCGGCAGGTGGTGCAGACGATGACTTCGGTGATCGGCATGGGTGTCGGACGAGAGATGAGTGAGGAGGATGTCAGCCGCACGCCGCGCCGGCCGGTCGATGTTCGGCCCCCCAGCGCGCGGCCCAGCCGGCGCAGCGGCCGAGGCTGGCGCCGGCGGGAGAGGTCGGGCCGTCGAAGTCGACGATGACGATGTGGTCTGCCGCGGACGGTGCGGCCGGTTGCTCCAGCGAGCGGCCGTCGGTCAACAGCCAGAGCCACCGCTCGGCGCCGCCCCGGCGCCGCGCCAGCAGGCGGTCCGATTCGGCCAGCGCGGCGGCGAGCGGGGTGCCGCCGCCACCACCGAGGGCCCGCACCCGCGAGCGGCCGGCGAGGCGGGCCGGGCCGGGGAGCATCAGCCAGTCGACGCCGTGGCCGCCGAAGCTGAGCAGCGCCACGTCGTCGCCCGCCCGCGCCGCCTGCTCGATCAGGAGCGCGGCATGGCCCTTGGCCAGGGCCAGCCGACCGCCTCGCCGCATCGACCCCGACACGTCGAGGGCGATGAGGTGCAGGCAGGGCGAAGGCGCCGCAGCCGGCGGGTGCCGCAGGTGCCGACGCTGCAAGGCCTGCGGCCCCTTGGCGATCAGCGTGCGCACCCAGGCGATCGCCGAGCCGGCGCCTCCGGCTTCGGCC
>CAZZWY010000229.1:0-6997 GCA_964657785.1 uncultured Acetobacteraceae bacterium | reverse complement strand
TGCGCCGCCGCCCCGGACTGCCGCCGGCGCCATCCGACGCTGCACGCCGACTGGCAGGCGCTGCTGGCGAGCCTGCCGAAGCCCGTCACCGCCGTGCACCCGTTGACCGGCACGCGCGAGCCGTTCACGCTCACCCGGCAGATGCTGCTCTCGACGGTGCGCGCGCCGCTCTACGTGCCGTCGATGGCCGCGGGCCTGCCGGAGGCGATCGACGCCGCCGCCCACGGGCGCCTGGAGCCGCTCCTCGGCGTCGGCGCGATGCTCGGGGCGCGGCGCGGCACGCAGCTCGCGATGGGCATGCACTTCTCGGTCATCTGCGCCGAGGACCTGCCGCTGCTCGGCCGCAGCAGCGACGTGCCGGGGATCGACTTCGGCACGGTCGATGCAGACTTCTACCGCCGCGTCTGCGCCGAATGGCCGCGCGGCGCGGTGCCGCCCACGTTCTACACCGTCCCGCCGTCGCGCGTGCCGACGTTGCTGCTGAGCGGTGGTCTGGACCCGGCGACGCCGCCGCGCCACGCCGCCCGCGTCGCCCGCGCGCTCGGGGCTGCGGCGCGCCAGGTCGTCGTCCCCAACGCCGGCCACGGCGTCATCGGCATCGGTTGCGCGCGCGACGTGCTGTTTCGGTTCATCGACGCCGACGCGGACGCCGAGGCGCTGCGCGTCGACGCCGGCTGCCTCGAATCGATTCCCCGCCCGCCGGCGTTCGCACCGGTCGACGCCGCGCCGGTGGCCATCCGATGATCAGCATCGAGGGCCTCGAGAAACGTTTCGTTGTCGCCGAGACGCGCCGTCGCGGCTGGCGAGCGATGTGGCCGCCGGGGCGTGCCGCGACGCGCACGGTGCACGCCGTCCGGTCGGTCGGCTTCGACGCGCCCGACGGCCGCATCACCGGCCTGCTCGGCCCGAACGGCGCCGGCAAGACCACGACCCTGCGCGCGCTCGCCGCGCTCATCGTCCCTGACGCCGGGCGCCTCTCGGTCGACGGCATCGACGTGGCGACGAACCCGCAGGCCGCCCTCGCCCGCATGGGCGTGCTGTCGGACGCCCGCGGGCTCTACCCGCGCTTGAGTGCACGCGAGAACATCGTCTACTACGGACGCCTGCAGGGGCTGAACCCCGACGCCGCCCACGACCGGGCCGAGACGCTCGCCCGGATGCTCGACATGGCCCCGCTGCTCGACCGCCGCACCGACGGCTTCAGTCAGGGCGAGCGAATGAAGACGGCGCTGGCTCGCGCGCTCGTCCACGACCCGGCGAACATCGTGCTCGACGAGCCGACCAATGGCCTGGACGTGCTCGCGACCCGCGCGCTGCGCGAGAGCCTGCGCTGGCTGCGCACGCCGGAGGGCGGCGCCAAGTGCATCGTGTTCTCGAGCCACATCATGTCGGAGGTCGAGCGCCTTTGCGACAGCGTCGTGGTGGTGTCGCAGGGCCGCAGCGTCGCGAGCGGCACCGTCGAAGAACTGCTGGCGCGCACCGGCCAGCGCGATTTCGAGGAAGCGTTCGTGCAGCTCGCGTTCGGCGAGGTGGCGTAGGCAGCCCGTGATGCTCCGGTTTGCCTGGGCCGTCTACCGCAAGGAAATCGTCGATGCGCTGCGCGACCGGCGCACCCTGCTCACGGTGCTGGTCTCGTCGGTGCTGATGGGGCCGCTCGTGCTGGTCGCGATCTCGGCGCTGGTGGCGTCGCTCGAGTCGCGGGCCGAGTCGCGCGAGGTGGTCGTCGACGGCATCGAGCGCGCGCCGACGCTGATGAACTTCATCGCCCGCCAGACCTACCGCGTCCACCCCGCGCCGTCCGATTACGAGGCGCAGTTGCGCAAGGCCACGCTCGCCGACCCGGTCATCGTCATCCCGGCGGACTTCGAAGCGGCGCTGCAGCGCGGCGATGCGCCGATCGTCGCCGTCGTCTCCGACAGCGCGAACCAGCGCTCGCTCGCCGGCAGCCGCGCCGCCGAGGCGTTGATCACCGCCTTCAATCAGGAGCGCGCCAGCCTTTCGCTCGCGCTGCGCGGCGTGAGCCTCGAACTGACGCAGCTCGTGCGCGTCGAGAGCCGCGATCTCGCGAGCACCCAGACGCGCGCAACCCAGATCACCGGCCTGCTGCCCTACTTCGTCATGATGGCGGTGCTCTACGGCGCCCTCAACGCCGCGCTCGACACGACCGCCGGCGAACGCGAACGCGGGTCGCTCGAGCCGCTCCTGATGAACCCGCTCGCGCACTGGCTGCTCGTCCTCGGCAAATGGGGGGCGGTCGCGACGGTCGGCATGCTGATCGCGGTGCTCTCCTGTCTGAGCTTCCTGCCGGGCCAGTGGGTGCTGCGGAGCGACACGCTGGCCGCCATGTTCCAGTACGGGCCGCGCGAGGCGGCGCTGTTCCTGGTCGTGCTGCTGCCCTTCGCGGCGGCGGTGTCTGCGCTCCTGATGGCGGTGGCGATCCGCTGCAAGACCTTCAAGGAGGCGCAGGCGAGCACGACGGTCGTGATGCTCGCGGCGTCGCTGCTGCCGCTCATCAATGTGTTCAGCCTCGGCGGCGAGGCGCGCTGGTTCCTCTGGGTGCCGGCGCTCGCGCAGAATCTCCTGCTGACACGGGTGCTCAAAGGCGAATCCTTCGGGGCGGAACAGGTGCTGGTGCCGCTCTTCGTGTGCGCCGTGCTGACCGCCGCAGGGGTGGTGTTCGTTGCCAGGCGACTGCGCGATGCGGCGGTCCGATGAACGGGAGGAGACCATGCCGGGTGCCATGACGTCGCCGACCGCCCTCACCTGGCGCTGCTGCGGCTTCGACGCGTTGAGCGTCGTCGAGCTCGAGTCGATCTACCGCGCCCGCCAGCTCGTCTTCGTTATCGAGCAGGCCTGCGCGTATCTCGATGCCGACGGCGTCGACTCGGTGTCGATTCACCTCGCCGCCCATGCCCCGGGCGAGGCGCTGCCGCTCGCCTATGCCCGCATCGTCGCGCCGGGGAAAAAATACGCCGAACCGTCGATCGGGCGGGTGTTGACGCTCGGCGCCGGCCGCGGCTGCGGCATCGGCCGGGAACTGGTGCGTCGTGCGGTCGTCGCCTGCGAACTCGCCTACCCGGCGACGCCGATCCGGATTTCGGCCCAGGCGAGGCTGGAAGCGTTCTATGCGTCCTTCGGCTTCGCGCCGGTCGGCGCCTCATACCTCGAAGACGGAATTCCCCACGTCGAGATGCGCCGCCCCGGCTGATCCCGGCGACGGGATTGCCCTGGAGGTGACGCGAGAGAACAGCCTGCCTACAATCGTGCCTGCTCAAAAATGAGGCACGCTCATGCGGTACCCGAAAACATTCGATGTGATCGTCGTCGGTGGCGGCCACGCCGGCACGGAGGCGGCGCTGGCCGCCGCGCGAATGGGCGCGGCCACCCTGCTGCTGACGCACAACATCGAGACGCTCGGCCAGATGAGCTGCAATCCGTCGATCGGCGGCATCGGCAAGGGGCATCTGGTCAAGGAAATCGATGCGCTCGGCGGCGCGATGGCGGCGGCCACCGACGAGGCGGGCATCCAGTTCCGCATCCTGAACGGCTCCAAGGGCCCCGCCGTTCGCGCGACGCGGGCGCAGGCCGACCGGATTCTCTACAAGGCGGCGATTCGTCGCCGGCTCGAGAACCAGCCGAATCTGTGGCTGTTCCAGGGCGCCTGCGATGACCTGATCGTCGAGGGCGCGGCGGTGAAGGGCGTCGTCACCCAGCTCGGCGTGCGCTTCGGGGCGCGGTCGGTCGTGCTGACCGCGGGCACTTTCCTCGATGGCAAGGTGCACGTCGGCCTGGCGAGCCATGCGGCCGGCCGGGCAGGTGACCCGGCGGCCGTCACCTTGTCGGCGCGACTGAAAGAGCTGAAATTGCCGCAAGGCCGGCTCAAGACGGGCACTCCACCCCGTCTCGACGGCCGCAGCATCGACTTCAGCGCGCTGACCGAGCAGGCGGGCGATGGCATGCCGGGCGCGGACGGGACGCCGGCCGCGGGCCGCGTGCCGGTGTTCAGTTTCCTCGGCACCGCGGCGCAGCACCCGCGCCAGGTGTCGTGCTGGATCACCCACACCAACGCACGAACCCACGACATCATCCGCGCCGGCTTCGACCGCAGCCCCATGTTCACCGGGCTGATCGACGGCGTCGGCCCGCGCTACTGCCCGAGTGTCGAGGACAAGGTTAACCGCTTCGCCGACAAGACCTCGCACCAGATCTTCCTCGAACCCGAGGGCCTGACGACGCACGAGTTCTATCCGAACGGGATTTCGACCTCCCTGCCCTTCGACGTTCAACTCGACGCGGTTCACAGCATGCGGGGGCTCGAAAACGCGCATATCCTGCGCCCCGGTTACGCGATCGAGTACGACTACTTCGACCCCCGGGCGCTGACGCAAAGCTTCGAGACCCGAGCGTTCAACGGGCTCTTCTTTGCCGGCCAGATCAACGGCACCACCGGCTATGAAGAAGCGGCGGCTCAAGGCCTCTTCGCCGGGATCAACGCGGTTCGTGCGACGCGCGGCGAGGCGCCCTGGATTCCGCGGCGGGACCAGGCATATCTGGGCGTGCTGGCGGATGACCTCGTCACGCAGGGTGTGACCGAGCCGTACCGGATGTTCACCAGCCGGGCGGAGTTCCGGCTGCAACTGCGCGAAGACAATGCGGATCTCCGCTTGACCGAGACCGGGCGCTCGCTGGGTCTGGTCGACGATGTGCGGTGGGATGCATTCAACCGTCGGCGCGACGCTGTTTCACGTGAAACAGCACGGCTGAAGGCGGGCCGGGTACGACCGGCTTCTCTACCGGCGGAGGTTTCAATGCGACTTCTCGGTAGTGCCATCGAGCACGAGTACAGCCTGGCAGAACTGTTGAAACGCCCTGCGGTGGACTTTGACCAAGTCGCCGAAGTGGCCGCCGCGGCAGGTCTGCCGGACCCTGTTTCACGTGAAACACTCGTCGCACAGCTGGGCGTGGCGCTGGCCGCCGACGTCATCGATCAAGTGCAGAACCAGATCAAGTACGCCGGCTATATCGACAAACAGGTGCGCGATGTCGAGCGCGCGATCGGCTTCGAGACGACGCGGCTCCCCATCGAATTCGATTACGGCGCGGTCGAGGCGCTCTCCTTCGAGGCAAGGCAGAAACTTAGCTTGCATCGTCCCGAGACGCTCGGGCAAGCTGCTCGCATCTCCGGCATCACGCCGGCCTCTCTGTCACTGCTGCGCGTTCATCTGAAGAAGTCGCGCCAGGCGCCACAGGCGTCCGACGCTCAGTGACCGGCGACCCCGGCGAGGCGCTGGCGGCGGCGCTCGCGCAAGATGCCCATGCGCTGGAGCTTGCACCGACCGCTCACCAGATCGATATCTTGATCGGCTACATCGGACTCCTCGAGCGCTGGAATAGCGTCTACAACCTGACCGCCATCCGCGACCCTGGCGCCATGCTCACGCAACACGTCGTCGACTGCCTGGCGACGATCCGTCCGCTGCAACGCGCGACGACGGGGCGCCGGATCAACGTGCTCGACGTCGGCAGCGGCGGCGGCTTGCCGGGGCTGGTGATCGCGACGATGCTGGAGCACATGCAGGTGACCTGCGTCGACACGGTCGGCAAAAAGGCTGCCTTTGTTCAGCAAGCGGCCGGTGAGTTGGGGCTGAAGAACCTCCGGAGCTTGCATGCGCGGGTCGAACGGATCGGACCGGCATCGTTCGACGCGATCTGCTGCCGGGCATTCGCGTCGCTCCGCACGGTGGTGCAGCTGACGGAAAGCCTGTTGAAACCCGATGGCGTCTGGATGGCCATGAAGGGACAGGTCCCCTCGCAGGAGATCGCCGAAGTTGGGGCGACCGCCGACGTGTTTCACGTGGAACCACTGAGCGTTCCGCGCCTGGCGGCAGATCGTTGCCTGGTCTGGATGCGCCGGCACGCAGAGGTGAACCCGCTGCCAACTTTATAATCGGGGCCCAGTCTTGCTCCGCACCCATGGTTCGAATTTTTTGCATTGCGAATCAAAAGGGCGGCGTCGGCAAAACGACGACCACGGTCAATCTCGCCGCGGGTCTGGCGCAGATCGGCAAGCGGGTGCTGGTCGTCGATCTCGATCCCCAGGGCAATGCGACGATGGGCTCCGGCGTCGACAAGCGCGCGCTGGCGCTGACCGTCTACGACGTGCTGCTCGAGAATGCGACGATTCTCGAGACCCGGCAGCGGGCGGAGCGGGCAGGCTATGACGTCGTGGGTGCGAACCGCGAACTCGCCGGTGCCGAGGTCGAACTCGTCGAACTCGAACGCCGCGACAAACGCCTGAAGCAGGCCCTCGCGGCGGTCCGCGAGGTCTACGACTTCGTGCTCATCGATTGCCCACCGTCGCTCAGCCTGCTCACGCTCAACGGCCTTTGCAGCGCGCACGGCGTGATCGTGCCGATGCAGTGCGAGTATTTCGCGCTCGAAGGATTGAGCGATCTCGTCAACACCATCAAGCAGGTGCATGCGAACCTCAATCCGGCGCTCGAGATCATCGGCCTGCTGCGGGTCATGTTCGACCCGAGGATCACCTTGCAGCACCAGGTCAGCGAGCAGCTCAAGGCGCACTTCGGCGACAAGGTGTTCGACACGGTGATCCCGCGCAACGTCCGCCTCGCCGAAGCGCCGAGCTACGGCCTGCCGGGCGTGGTGTTCGACCCGGCGTCGAAGGGCGCGCTCGCCTTCGTCCAGTTCGCCCGCGAGATGTCCGAACGGCTCGGCTCGAAGTGAGTTCGCACGAGCGCCGGCGGGCCTCCTAAAGGCCGAGCCCCTCGTCGAGCCCGAGGTGCACGTTCATCGACTGCACCGCCGCGCCGCTCGCGCCCTTGCCGAGGTTGTCGAGCCGGGCGATGAGCACGGCCTGTGTCGCGTTGGCGAAGACGAAGATGTCGACATCGTTGGTGTCGTTGCAGGCCTGCACGTCGAAGAACCCCGCCTCGAGCACGGCCGGATCGCGCAGCGGCGCGACGCGGATGAAGCGCTC
>CAZZWY010000228.1:1948-6999 GCA_964657785.1 uncultured Acetobacteraceae bacterium | reverse complement strand
GGCCGCGGGAGCCGGCAAGGCGCAGATGTGCATCGGCTGCCACGGCATTCCCGACTACAAGGCGAGCTTCCCCGAGGTCTACCGCGTGCCGAAGATCGCGGGCCAGAACGCGAAGTACCTCGCCGCAGCGCTCGGCGAATACAAGTCCGGCGACCGCAAGCACCCGACGATGCGCGCCATCGCCACCTCGCTGAGCGAGCAGGACATGGCCGATCTCGCCGCCTTCTACGCCACAGAAGCCGGTCCGGTCGAGACGGCGGAGGGTGTCCCGGCCGCGACCGGCGCGGCCGCCGAGCTGATCACGCGGGGCAACTGCGCGTCCTGCCACGGCGCCAACTTCAGCAAGCCGATCGATACGTCCTATCCGAAGCTCGCCGGCCAGCACCCCGACTACCTCTACGCCGCGCTCAAGGCCTACCAGACCGACAACAACCCGCAGTTCGGCCGCGGCAACGTGATCATGAAGGGCATGGCCAAGCCCTTCACGCATCCCGAACTCAAGGCGATCGCCGACTACATCGCGTCCCTGCCGACCGAGTTGAAGACGGTGCCGCAGTCGCGCTTCCGCTGAGCGCGCCCTGCGCCTGGGAAGCCGCCGTCGGGCGGCTTTTTTGTGGGGCGGCGCTTCGACAACGCAGTCAAGTGGTCCGGCGCGATGCCGATACCGACCGGATGATCCGCACCGGGTATCCAGCGCCGCCATGCTCAAGAAGATAGACATCGCCGAGCTGCGGCTCGGCATGCACCTGCACGAGCTGTGCGGGAACTGGATCGACCACCCGTTCTGGCGGACGAAGTTCCTGCTGTGCGACCCGGCCGATCTGGAGCGGCTGCGCGAGAGCGGCCTGGCGGAATGCTGGATCGATGCGAGCAAGGGGCTGGACGTGGCGGCCCTGGCGCCGACGCTGGAGGCGCCTTCGCTCCCGGCGGCCGCTCCCGCCTCGACGCCGCTGCCTGCGCCGCCCGCGGGCCCCAGCGAGAGAGCGGTCGGCCTCGAAGAGGAATGCGGCCGGGCGGCGGCGCTGTTGAGGGACTCGCGGCAACTCGTGAAGTCGATGTTCCAGGAAGCGCGGATGGGCCGCGCGGTCGACACCGCCGGCTGCCTGCCGTTGGTCGAGGAGATCACCAAATCCGTCTGGCGCAATCCCGGCGCGCTCGTGAGCCTTGCCCGGCTGAAGACGCACGACGACTATTCCTACATGCACTCGGTCGCGGTCTGCGGCCTGATGGTTGCGCTGGCGCGCCAGCTGGGCCAGGACGAGATGCAGGCGCGCGATGCCGGGCTCGCCGGCCTGCTGCACGACATGGGCAAGGCCCTGATGCCGCTGTCGGTGCTCAACAAGCCCGGCAAGCTGACGCCCGGCGAGTTCGATCTCATGAGAACGCATCCGCGTCGCGGGCGCGATCTGCTGCGCGACAGCCCGGCCGTGTCGGCGGCGGTGCTCGACGTCTGCCTGCACCATCACGAGCGCCCGGACGGCAACGGCTACCCCGAGGGCCTGGGCGGCGATCAGCTCTCGCTGGTCGCGAAGATGGGGTCGATCTGCGACGTCTACGACGCGATCACCTCGAACCGGCCCTACAAGATCGGGTGGGACCCGTCCGAATCGATCGTCCGCATGTCCGAGTGGAGCCGCAACGGCCAGTTCGACCCGGCGGTCTTCCTCGGCTTCATGAAGAGCCTGGGCGTCTACCCGGTCGGCTCGCTGGTCCGGATGCGGTCGCAGCGGCTGGCGGTCGTGGTCGAACAGAACCCGCAGCACCTGCTCGCGCCGCGGGTCCGGGTGTTCTTCTCGACCCGCTCCGCGATGCCGGTGCCGCTCGAATGGCTAGACACCTCGAGCAGCAGCTGCGGCGATGCGATCGTGGGGCGCGAATCGAATGCGGTCTGGAAGTTCAAGCACCTCGACGAGCTCTGGGCGGGCCGCGAGGTGCTCGCCAAGGCGGCGGCGCCGGCCGGCTGACGTCGCACCGCGTTCCGTGCCGGACGCGGACGGGCCCTAAACTGCCCGTTTCCGTTCGATCAGCCGGAGCAGAGATGAAACGTACATTCCCGGTGGCGCTCGCCGCCGCCCTGGCCGTGGCCATCGCGTCGGCGGCTTCGAGCGCGCAGACGCTGCGCTGGGCCTCGCAGGGCGACGTCCAGACGATGGATCCGGATTCGCGCAACGAGTCGCTGACCAATTCGATTAACGGGCAGGTGTACGAGACGCTGACCCGCCGCGACCACGAGCTCAACATCGTTCCCGACCTGGCAACGTCTTGGTCGCAGACCGGCCCGCTGCAGTGGCGGGTGAAGCTGCGCGCCAACGTCAAGTTCCACGACGGCACGCCCTTCACCGCCGACGACGTCGTTTTTTCGGTCAAGCGGGCGCAGCAGCAGAGTTCGGACATCAAGGTCTACGCCAACGCGATGGGCGAGCCGAAGAAGATCGATGCGCTGACGGTCGAGTTCAATCTGCCTTCGGTCGACCCGATCTGGCTGGAGCATGCGAACTACATCTTCATCATGAGCAAGGCGTGGTGCGAACAGCACAACGCGACGAAGCCGCAGGACTTCAACGCCGGCGAGCAGAGCTACGCCGCGCTGAATGCGAACGGCACCGGGCCGTTCATGCTGGTCTCGCGCCAGCCCGACGTGAAGACCGCCTACAAGCGCAACCCGAACTGGTGGGGCAAGTTCGAGGGCAACGTCCAGGAGGTGATCTACACGCCGATCAAGAGCAACTCGACCCGGGTCGCGGCGCTGATCTCCGGCGAGCTCGACTTCGTGCTCGACCCGCCCCCGACCGACACGCCGCGGCTGCGCAACACCGAGGGCATCAAGGTCGTCGACGGACCCGAGAACCGCATCATCTTCATCGGCATGGACCAGGCGCGCGACGAGCTCCTCTACAGCAGCGTCAAGGGCAAGAACCCGTTCAAGGACCAGCGCGTGCGCCAGGCGCTCTACCAGGCGGTCGACGAGGAGAGCATCAAGACGAAGCTGATGCGCGGCCTCGCGGCCCCGACCGGCGCGACGATGGTCTCGCCGAAGGGCACCTACGACGATCCGGCGCTCGAGAAGCGCCTGCCGTTCGACCTCGATGCCGCGAAGAAGCTGCTGACGGCGGCCGGCTATCCGCAGGGTTTCGAGTTCACGCTCGACTGCCCGAACGACCGCTACGTCAACGACGAGGAGATCTGCAAGACGCTCGCCTCGATGTGGGCGCGGCTCAACCTCAAGGTGCGCGTCAACACCATGCCGCGCTCGGTCTACTTCGCCAAGCTCGGCAAGCTCGACACCTCGATGTACATGCTCGGCTGGGGCGGCTCGGTGACCGATGCGGAAACGACTTTGACGCCGATCTACCGCACCCGCGCTCCCGGCGGCATCGGCGACTTCAACTACGGCCAGGTCAACAACCCGAAGATGGACCAGCTCGCCGCGGCGTCGAGCAAGGAGCCCGACCCGGTCAAGCGCGAGGCGCTGATCAAGGCGGCGGTGAAGGAACACAACGACCAAGTGCACCACATCCCGCTGCACCGCCAGTTCATCCCGTGGGCGATGCGGGCGAACGTCGAGGTCGTGCACCGGGCCGACAACTGGCTCGAATGGGCGTGGGTGAAGATCGGGAAGTGAGGAAAGCGCTCCGGTCGTCCTCAGACGGTCGCTGGCTCCGATGCCGCGAGGCGGGGCGCCCAGAATTCCGGTTCGTACTTCCACCAGGCGTGGCCGCCCATCGGTTCGCGGCCACCGTTGATCTCGAAGTACCAGGACGGCCGCATTTCCATCGCGAAGGTCGACGCGGTGACCTCGTTCGGCAACACGAAGGCGTTGGAGAGCGGCCCCATCAGCGAGAAGTAGAGGTCTTCGCTGGATCCGGAACGGGTGAAGTAGTCGCACGCCTGGGGGAACTCGGCCAGCAGCCCGGCGCACGCGCTGTTGCGGCGCAGGCTCAAGCCCCCGTTGCCGACCGTCGCCCGCACGTGCCGACCGTTCGGCCCGCCGAAGCGGTCGAGGTTGATGCGCAATTCGACGGGGGTCGGCCAGGGCGCGCCGACGTAGTCGAAGGGTTGCGCGCACCAGCGGTCGAGCTCGTCGCGCAGGACGAGGGCATCGGTCTGCAGCACGAGCATGAAGTCGTACTCCGCGTAGCGATCGTAGAAGCCGGGGTGGAGCAGCAAGCGGTTGTACCCGACGATCGACGTGAAGTGGTTCGGCTCGAACGGTTCGAAGGCGATGCCGGGATAGCGTGCCGCGTAGAAGCCGGTGTCGAGCCCGGCCGGGCCGATAAAGCGGACGTCGCGGCCGGCCAGGGCGCAAAGCGAGACGTCGAGCGAGCGGATTTCGAGCGCGTCGGGAATCGGTCGGTAGACCGGCACGAGGACGACGACGCGCGTCATGGCGCGGGCACCGTCGACAGTTTTTCCAAGAGCATTTGCCCGAATGCGTTTTCCAGATCGCGGCAGAAGCGCTGCGTGTCGAAGAGCGGGTGGGTCGAGCGATTGGCGGCGATGCGCTCGCGGATGTCGCGCAACAGCTTCGGCGTCGTCGCGAGGGTCAGCGCGAGGTCTTCGTACTCGGCGGGCGAATGCGTCGCGAGTTCGGGCGAACCGATGGCATGGAGCAGGCTGCCGGCAACGCGCGAAGGGAACGACTGGCCCATGCACGTGAGGACCGGCAATCCGGCGAGCAGCGCGTCGGCGGCGGTCGTGTGGGCGTTGTAGGGGAAGGTGTCGAGGAACAGGTCGGCCTGTCGGTAGCGGGCCATGTGGTCCTCGACGCGCGGGACGCGGCCGGCGAAGACGAGGCGGTCGGGGTCGACGCCCCGGGCGGCGGCCTCGGCGCGCAGGTTCGCCTGCGCGTCGCTGCCGCGGCTCATCAGCCAGAGCACGCTGCCGGGCACTGCGTCGAGCAGGCGCATCCAGAGGCCGAAGAAGGCGGGCGAGATCTTGTAGTCGTGGCTGAACGAGCAGAACACGAAACCGTGCTCGGGCAGGCCGCATTCGGCGCGCGTCGGCGTGCGCTCGGCGATCGCCACGCGCGAGTCGGTCGGCAGATAGGCGTT
>CAZZWY010000228.1:0-1938 GCA_964657785.1 uncultured Acetobacteraceae bacterium | reverse complement strand
CGACCTTCTCGTCGTAGAACTTCTGGTGGTGCGGCGGGATCACGTGCCGGTCGGCGAGGATGTAGTCCATGTAGTCGACGCCCATGGTCCCCGGATAGCCGAGGAAGTTGACCTGCACCGGCACCGGGACGTGCGCGAAGATCTCGGTGCGCGTGTCCGAGGTGTAGCCGCCCAGGTCGACGGCGATGTCGACCTCCATGTCGCGCATCGTCCGCGCGACCTTCTCCGCGGTCATCTCGCGGGCGTCGACGAAGTGGTCGAAGGCGGCCAGCATGCGGGCGCGGATCCGGCTGCCGTCGTCGATCCCGAGCGAGATCGCGATCGTCTCGACCTTCGTTTTGTCGTGCGCTTCGAAGATGCCCGCCATGAGGTGGCCGACCGGGTGCTCGCGCAGGTCGGGCGAGACATAGGCGACGCGGATCTTCTCGTGCCCGTAGCGCTCGCCGCGCCAGAGCGCGACCGGCCGGCGCGGACAGTGGTGGGCGGCGAAGGCGCGGGCGGTGACGACGTGCTCGCTCGCCTGGTCCGAGAGCGCCATGAAGGCCAGCGACTTGATCGCGCGCTTCCCGTGCTTCACCGCTTCGACGATGCGCGCCGCCAGCGCCTCGTGACCGCGCCAGTCGCAGAGGTGGGCGCGTTCGTAGTACAGCAGACCGAGCCCGTAGTCGTAGTCGGGGGCGAGCTCGATCAGCCGCTCGAAGGTGGCGATCGCCTGCCGGCTCTGCTTGAACTCGGTCAGCAGCACGCCCGAGTTGGCAAGGGCGACGACGTGGTTCGGATTGACCTCGAGCACGCGCTGGAAACGCTCGAGGGAATCGCGGTGGCGGTACATCGAGCGCAGCATCACGCCGCTGTTGACGAGCGGCTCGAGGTAGCCGGGCTGTAGCCGGATCGCCTCGTCGAACGACGCCAGCGCCTCCAGGTTGCGCCCCTGGCTGTGCAGACAGGTCGCGTGCAGGAAATGGATCGGCGCGAACGTCGTGCCGCCGGCGGCGCCCTGCTCGGCCAGGCGCATCGCACGCTCGCCTTCGCCGCGATTGAGCGCGATCACGCCGAGCGAGTAGAGCGCGGCGGCGTTGAGAGGGTCGAGCGTGAGCACCTCCTCGAACAGCGTCACTGCTTCGTCGGCGCGTTGACGGGTCTGGAGCTCGATCGCGGCGACCAGGGTTTCTTGAACGGACATGGCGGGGCTCAAGGGCGAAAGAAGGAAGATGCGGTCGCGCTGCCGACGGCGACCACCGCCGGCCGGTCGGTGTCGGCGCCGCCGCCGAGCGCCTTGTAGAGGCCCGCCGCTGCGTCCTGCGCGGCACGATGCAGCGCGATGGTCGCCTGCCGTGCGGAGAGCAACTCGCGCTGCGTCTCGAGCACTTCGCGGTAGCTGGTGACGCCGAATTCGAAGCGGGCGCGGGCGGCCTTCAACCGCTGGGCGTAGGACTGCTGGGTCGCGAGCGCCGCGTCGAGCTGGAGACTCAGCGACTGCCGCGCCGAGAGCTGGTCGGCGACCTCGCGAAACGCCTGTTGGAGCGTCTTTTCGTATTCGGCAACGACGATGGTGCGGCGGGCGCGCGCCGAGTCGGCGTTGGCCGCCGTGCGGCCGCCGTCGAAGATAGGCGCCGAGACGATCGGCTGGTACGACCAGGCACCGCCGGTGAAGAGCGTGGCCAGCGCCGGACTCGCGAAGCCCAGCGCGGCGGTCAGCATCAGCTTGGGAAGGAAGGCGGCGCGGGCGGCGTCGATGTCGGCACTCGCCGCGGCGAGGCGTTGCTCGGCGGCCATCACGTCGGGGCGGTGCAGCAGCACTTCGCTCGGCACGCCGGCGCCGAGCACGACGCCGGGTTGCTGCTCGGCGAGGGACTTGCCCGGCGGCAGCTCGGCGACCCCCTGGCCGACGAGGAAGTCGAGCTGGTTCGAGGCGACGCTGCGCTGGTGCTCGAGCTG
>CAZZWY010000227.1:0-6999 GCA_964657785.1 uncultured Acetobacteraceae bacterium | reverse complement strand
CTACAGCGACCGCCAGGCCGCCCGCATCACCGGCATGACACGCTACGCCTGCTTCTGGGTGGAGCGCGGCGAACTGGTCGCGCCGGTGAACGTGATGCGCTTCGACGACGACGCCCTGCGCCTGCTGGGCAACGGCCTGGAGGCGCTCACCGATGCGCCTGAATTCACGCCCGAGAGCGACACCTACGGGGGCCGGCAACTCGGCTCGGTGACCGCACCGGCGGCGGTGGTGGCGGGGTTCAGGCTGACGTTGTGACCCGGGTCGACGGCTCCGAACGCAGGGCACCCGGCACGCGACCCGGGGCTCGACGGCGGGCGGAGACGCACCCGGGCCGGCAGGGGCTGCGGGGGCGAGATCAGAGAGGCGGTGCGCCCGCCCGAAGCGTGAAGTCGTAGTCGATGATCCGCGGCGCATGATCCGAGAACCGCTGGTCGAGGCAGATCGACGCTCGCCTTGCGAGGGCGGCGACGCCGGGCGTCGCCAGGTGATAGTCGAGACGGCAAAAAACCCACCCGTCAGAACTTAGCCGTAGGGCGTGCCGACCATGGCAGCGCGCACGCCCTGGTGGCCCCTGTCGATGACGCCGAGGAACGTCGTCCGTGCCTCCGCGGCGTCCCGATGTCGCAAGAAGGCACGATGCGCCAGAACACGTGCGGTGACCCAGGTGGCCAGCGTCATGTTCGCTGCGAGGAACGCATCGGGATCCGTGACGTCTCGGCCGGCGCGCCTGGCGAGCGCCTGCGCAACGAACTCGGCAAGCTCGCCGCCCATCGATCGGGCACGATCCTTCAGGGCATCGCTCGCCGCGATGGTTTCCATGAAGGCCACGGCCTCGGCAGACGATTCGACATACGGGCTCTGCGCGTCGGCCAGCGTGTGCGCGAGGCGGCGCAACGACTCGATCGGCGCGACGTCCCGTCGCTGCACGGCATCGCCCAAAAGCCTTCGAATGTCCTCGTCCCGATCGAAGAAAAGGTCTTCCTTGCGAGGAAAGTGATTGAACACGGTCTTGCGGCCGACATCCGCTGCCGCCGCGATGTCGTCGACCGTGACGGCGTCGAAGCCTCGCTCAGCGAACAGGCGCGACGCGGCATCGGAGATGGCCTCGCGCATGGCGAGTCGCTTGCGGGCGCGAAGGTCAGACGACACACAACAATTCTAGCCTTGGCCTATAGTTATACCGAGTATACTAATATACTTGATGTACACAAGGTTGCGAATGGTTCCAACGGTCAAGGTCCTCGTCTCAGGCGCCAGCATCGCCGGCCCCGCACTGGCTTTCTGGCTCGCGAGATGCGGATTCGATGTGACGGTGGTCGAAAAGGCGGGTCGAGTGCGGCCGGGCGGTCAGGCGGTCGACTTCAAGGGCGCGACCCATCGAACCGTGCTGCAGCGAATGGGCATCTACGAGGACGTCGTCCGCGCTCGCGCGCCGGCTCAGGGCGATGGCAGCATCGTCGACGCGCGCGGACGGAAGATCGGCATCACGCCCGCCGCGTTCAGCGCAGGCGAGATCGAGATTGCCCGGGGAGACCTGGCCTGCATCCTCTTCCAGCGAACCCGCGCGTCATGCGAATACCGGTTCGACGACTCGATTGCAGCCTTGAGCGAAGTCGACAAGGGCGTCGTCGTCGACTTCGACAAGGGGGAGACACAGACGTTCGATCTGGTCGTCGGGGCGGACGGGCTCCACTCGAATGTTCGGCGACTGGCCTTCGGCGCCGAAGCAGACCACGTCGAATACCTGGGGCACTACTACGCCCTGGCGAACATCGGTGGCGACCTCGCGCGGGAAGATGCGATGTACAACGAACCGGGACGCATGGTCGCCACCGGCGGACCGAAGGCCCCCGTGTTCTTCGTCTTCAAGTCCGAACCGCTTGCCTGCGACCGTGACGACGTCGGCCGCCAGAAGCAGCTGCTGGCCGATGCCTATCGGGGCGGCGCCTGGAAAATTCCTGCGCTGCTGGCCGCGCTGCCAGGCGCGACGGAGTTCTACATGGACGCCATCAGCCGGGCGACCACAAATCGCTACTCGAACGGACGGGTGGCACTCGTCGGCGATTCGGCTTACGGCAACGCCCTCGGCGGCTTCGGCACGGGGCTGGCCATCGTCGGCGCCTACGTGCTTGCGGGCGAGCTTCACCGCGCCCGCGGCGATCACGCCATCGCGTACGCACGCTACGAGTCCAAGTTCCGCGGCTATGCGAAGGTCTCGGAAAAGGTCAACGCCGGCGCCCTTCTGGCACCCTCGACGCGTTTCGGCCTGTACGCCCGCAACCGCCTGTTCTCGGTGGCACCGCTGTTCGCAGGACTGATGAAAGTCCTCGATCGGTTCGCGACCGACATCCACCTGGACGACTATTCCGTGTCGGTCTGACGGTGTGCCGGCGGCCGCTCTTGCCAGCGCCGCAGGGGAGCCCACGGCAGAAGGCATCGTGGCGGACATCGAAAGACGCGACGACTCATGTTGGCCGCCGACCGCGACGCGGAGTCGGCCAGCTACAACGTGAAGTCGTAGTCCACGGTCAGCGGCGCGTGGTCGCTGAAACGCTGCGCGAGGTAGATGTGTTCCCGGCGCGCCAGCGCCGCGATGCCTGGCGTCGCCAAATGGTAGTCGAGCCGCCAGCCGACGTTCTTCGCCCACGCCTGGCCCCGGTTGCTCCACCAGGTGTATTGCTCCGGGTGCGGGTTCAAGGTCCGGAAGACATCGACCAGGCCGATCTCGTCGAGCAGCGCCGTCATCCAGGCGCGTTCCTCCGGCAGGAAGCCGCTGTTTTTCCGGTTGCCGCGCCAGTTTTTCAGGTCGATCTCCTTGTGGGCGATGTTGATGTCGCCGACGAGGAGGAGTTCGCGCTCGGCGGCCAGCGCCTTGAGGTGCGGCGCCATCAGGTCGAGAAAACGGAATTTGGCGGCCTGCCGCAGTTCGCCGCTCGAGCCACTCGGGAAATAGCAGCTGACGATGCTGAGCTGCCCGCTCGGCCCGAGGCCCGGGGTGTCGAACCGGGCCTCGACGTAGCGGCCCTCGGCATCGAACTCGGCGTCGCCGATGCCGAACACCACGTCGGCCGGCGCCCGGCGCGTGTAGAGCCCGACACCCGAGTAGCCCTTCTTCTCGGCATAGTGGAAATGACCCGTCATGCCGTCCACCCGGTCGAACCGACCGCCCACCGTGTCGGCCTGGGCTTTGACCTCCTGCACACCCATACAATCGGCCGCCAACGTGGCAGCCCAGGCCTCGAAGCCCTTGTTGGCGGCCGATCGGATGCCGTTCAGATTCAATGAAACGAGGCGAAACACGGTTCAGATGAGCACCCAGGCCAGCACCGACGCTCTGGCAGACGATCTGGCAGACGAATTCGTGCGCTTCGCGGTTGGCGCGGGCGTGCTCGGCTTCGGTGAATTCAAGACCAAGGCCGGGCGCCTCTCGCCCTACTTTTTCAATGCCGGCCTGTTCGCCGACGGCGCCCGGCTCGGCCGCCTCGCCGAATTCTATGTGCGGCGGCTCGCGGTGGCGGCTGCCGGCAACGCCCTCGGCTTCGACATGCTGTTCGGCCCGGCCTACAAGGGCATCACGCTCGCCTCGGCGGTCGCGGTCGAGCTCGCCTGGCAGGGCCGCGACGTGCCGTTCGCCTACAACCGCAAGGAGGCGAAAGACCACGGCGAGGGCGGCCAGCTCGTCGGGGCGCCGGTCGCCGGCCGGGTGCTCATCATCGACGACGTGATGTCGGCCGGCACGTCGGTCCGCGAATCGGTCGCGATGATTCGCGCCGCGGGGGCCGAACCCTGCGCGGTCGCAATTGCCCTTGATCGGCAGGAGAAAGCTGCCGATAACGGGGTCGATGCGCCGTGGTCGGCGGTGCAGTACGTGCAGCAGGAGCTCGGGCTCCCGGTGGTCGCGATCGCGACGCTGGCCGACTTGCTGCGCTACCTCGAATCGAATGCAGACCCTGCCCTGCGCGCCCACGTCGGCCCCGTGGCGGCCTACCGGGAACGCTACGGAGTGTGACTTTGAGAGTGAGAGGACCTTGCGACAGAGCGGGCAACCCGTTGGCCGCACGCACGTGGGCCATCGGGCCGGTGCTCGCACTCGCGCTGTGGCACGGGGCTTCGGCGCAGGCCGCCTCGATCTACAGCTGCACCGACGCGAGCGGCAAGCGCCTGACCTCGGACCGGGCGATCGCCGAGTGCGCGTCGCGCGAGCAACGGGTGCTCAACGCCGACGGCTCGGTGCGCGACGTGCTGCCTCCGACCCTCACGGCGGAAGAACGCGCCGAGCGCGAGCAGCGCGAGCGCGAGGCCGAGGTGGCTCGCGCCGCGCGGCAGGACGCCGTCCGCCGCGATCGCAACCTGCTGATCCGGTTCCCGGACCTCGCGGCGCATCAGAAGGCCCGGGAAGCCGCCCTCGACGACGTCCGAAAGTCGATGCAGGTGTCGCAGACCCGGCTGGCGTCGCTCGCCGCCGAACGAAAACCGCTGCTGGACGAAGCCGAGTTCTACGCCGGCAAGCAGATGCCCAGCAAGCTGCGGACGCAACTCGATGCCAACGACGCCTCGACCGACGCCCAGAAGAGCCTGATCCAGAACCAGCAGATCGAGCTGGTGCGCGTCAACCGTCTCTACGACGCCGAGCTCGAGCGACTGAAGAAGCTCTGGGCCGGCGCGACGCCGGGATCGATGGGCGTGCTGCCAGTCGCCACGGCCGCGCCGCCGCGAACCGACCTCAAGTAGCGTTCAGCGCTCGGTCAGGAGCCGGCAGCGCCCCTGGCGAGCCTGGCGCGGAGCAGTTCGCCGACCTGCGCCGGATTGCCCTTTCCGCGCGTCGCCTTCATCGCCTGGCCGACGAGCGCGTTGAAGGCCTTGTCCTTGCCCGCATGGAATTCCGCGACCGACTTGGGGTTGGCGGCCAGCACGGCGTCGACGATGCGCTCGAGTTCGGCGCTGTCGCTCATCTGCCGCAGGCCTCGCGCCTCGATCACTGAATCAATGTCCTGCGACTCGCCGCTCCAGAGCGCGTCGAACACCTGGCGGGCGGCGTTGTTGGAAATCGTGCCGTCGGCGATCCGGCCGACCAGCCGCGCCAGCAACGCCGCATGCACCGGGCTCTCCGCGATCGAGCGTCCCTCGGCGTTCAACCGCCGCGAGACCTCGCCCATCAGCCAGTTGGCGACCAGCTTCGGGCTGCCGCTGGACCGCGCCGCCTCCTCGAAAAAGGCGGCCAACGCCTTGCTCTGCGTCATCATGCCCGCGTCGTAGGCGGGCAGCCCGTGCTCCTCCTGGAACCGCGCCGCCATCACGCCCGGCAGCTCCGGCAGCTGCGCCCGGACGGACTCGATCCACTCGGGCGAAATCACCAGCGGCGGCAGATCGGGATCGGGGAAATAGCGGTAGTCGTGCGCGTCTTCCTTGCTGCGCATGGCGCGCGTCTCGCCGCTGTCGGGGTCGAACAGGACGGTCGCCTGCTGCACGCTGCCGCCATCCTCGATGAGGTCGATCTGCCACTGGATTTCGTAGTCGATCGCCTGCTGCATGAACTTGAAGCTGTTCAGGTTCTTGATCTCGCGCCGGGTCCCGAAAGTCGCGCCGGGGCGCCGCACCGACACGTTCGCGTCGCAGCGGAACGACCCCTCCTGCATGTTGCCATCGCAGATGCCGAGCCAGACGACGAGTGCGTGCAAGGCCTTCGCATACTCGACCGCCTCCCGGCTCGACCGCATGTCCGGCTCAGTGACGATCTCCAGCAACGGGGTGCCGGCACGGTTCAGATCGATCCCGGTCTGGCCCTTGCCGGACGCGCCGTGCGAGCCCATGAGATCGTGTAAGGACTTGCCGGCGTCTTCCTCGAGGTGAGCGCGGGTCAGGTTGACCTTGTGCCTGGCTTTCTCGCCGGTGGGGGTGTCCACGAAGAACTCGACAGCACCGCCCTGCACCACCGGCGTCTCGTACTGGCTGATCTGATAGCCCTTCGGCAGGTCGGGATAGAAATAGTTCTTGCGCGCGAAGATCGAGACCGGCGCGACCCTGGCGCCGACCGCCAGCCCGAACTGGATCGCCCGCTCGACCGCGCGCCGGTTCATCACCGGCAGCGTGCCCGGCAACGCCAGGTCGACGGGCGACGCCTGGGTGTTCGGGGCGGCGCCGAAGCGGGTGCTCGAGCCGCTGAAGATCTTGCTCTCCGTCGCGAGCTGGGTGTGGGTCTCGATGCCGATGACGACCTCGAACCCTCTGATCAACGAAGCCGTGGTCATTCCACCCCCGCCGGCCGGCGCTCGTGCCAATCCGTCGCCTGCTGGAACGCATGCCCGGCCTGCAGCAGCGTGCCCTCGTCGAAATAGTTGCCGATGAGCTGCAGGCCGACCGGCATCGCGTTGGCCCCGAAACCGGCGGGCAGGCTCATGCCCGGCAGGCCGGCGAGGCTCGCCGGCAGGGTGAAGATGTCGGCGAGGTAGTTGGCGACCGGATCGTCGCCGTGCCCGCCGATCGGCCAGGCGACCGTCGGCGCGACCGGCCCGGCGATGACGTCGCAGCGCTGGAAGCAGGCCTGGAAGTCGTCGGCGATCATGCGGCGGAGCTTCTGCGCCTGAAGGTAGTAGGCATCGTAGTAGCCGTGCGAGAGCACATAGGTGCCGATCATGATGCGGCGCTTCACCTCGTCACCGAAGCCCTCGCTGCGGCTTTTCTTGTAGAGGCTCTCGAGCCCGGCGTACTCGGCGGCACGGTGGCCGTAGCGCACGCCGTCGAAGCGGCTCAGGTTCGACGACGCTTCCGCCGGCGCGATGATGTAGTAGACCGGAATCGAGAGCTCGGTGCGCGGCAGGCTGACATCGACGAGCGTCGCGCCGAGCCGCTCGAACTCGGCGAGTGCAGCGCGCACCGCACTCTCGACGTCGGTCGCGAGCGCCGCGGGAAAGAATTCCTTCGGCAGCCCGATGCGCAGGCCTTGCAGCGGGCGCGCCACGTCGGCGCCGGGGCGCGGCCGGCGCATCGCCGCGTGGAAG
>CAZZWY010000226.1:0-7003 GCA_964657785.1 uncultured Acetobacteraceae bacterium | reverse complement strand
CTCGGGGCCTCGATCGGTCCGCGCCGATTCGAAGTCGGCGCCGATGTTCTCGCGGCCTTCGGCGCGAGCGCCTCGCCGGCCCCGACGCGCGACCACGACGCCGCCCGCTTCCGGCCTCATGCGCCGGGCAAGTGGCTCGCGAACCTGCCCGGGCTCGCCCGCGACCGGCTCGAGGCCGCCGGCGTGCTCGACCTCAGCGGCGGGGCGTGGTGCACGGTCGAGGATCCGTCACGGTTCTTCTCGTTCCGGCGCGACGGCGTCACCGGCCGGATGGCGGCCGCGATCTGGATCGAGCGGCCGGGCTGAGCTCGGCGGCTCGACGACGAGGGCCGACTCCGCGGCGCGACGGGCGCGTCGGCGCGCCGGGCTGAGCAGCAGGTACATCACCAGGCCCATCGGCAGTACCCCGTAGAGCAACACGGTGACGGCCGCGCCGAGGAGGCTGCCCTGGCTGCCGGTCGCCTCGACCACCGCGATCATCAGCACCACGTAGAGCCAGGCGACGGCGACGAGGATCATCGGCGCCGCGGGCGGGATGCGTCCGGCCGGATGTGCCGCACCGGCAGCCGTCGGGCGGCCATCTGGCGGGTCAGGGTTTTCCGTGGGATGGCTGACGATCTCATGATGCGGCAAATAATGACATGAGAAGGAGATCGCGACTGCGGATGTACAAACCTGCTTCGATCACGTAGAACCACGTGACGGCCGCGCCGACGGCCCCATCCAACCTGGGGGAGACCGATGAAACCGATGCTCGATTCTGCCGCCGCCGCTCCTGGCTTGCCGACGCTGCCCGACCTCGCGGGCAGCGCCCAGGCGATGACGGACACCCTCGGCAACCTGTTCAAGTCGATGTCCGGGCTCCAGATGTCGCGCTCCGTGCTCGGCGAGCTGCAGCAGGGGTACCTGACCGAGTCCGCCGATCTCTGGAACCGGATGCTGCAGGGCGCGAGCGAGCTGCCGGCGACGGTGGACCGGCGCTTCGCGTCGAACGAATGGACGAGCAACCCCGCGACGGCGCATCTGGCGCAGATGTACCTGCTCAATGCGCGCACCCTGATGAAGATGGTTGATGGTCTCGAGGGCGACGCCAAGACGCGCCAGCGGATTCGCTTCGCCGTCCAGCAGTGGATCGACGCTTCGGCGCCCAGCAACTTCCTCGCCTCGAACCCCGAAGCGCTGCAAAAGGCGCTTGAGACGAAGGGCGAGAGCCTCGCCCAGGGGCTCAAGCAGCTGATGCACGACGTGCAGCGGGGCCACGTCTCCCAGACCGACGAAAGCGTCTTCGAGGTCGGCCGCAACGTCGCGACCAGCGAAGGCTCGGTCGTCTTCGAGAACGAGTTGTTCCAGCTGATCGAATACAAGCCGCTGACGCCGAAGGTCTTCGCCCGGCCGATGCTCTTCGTGCCGCCGTGCATCAACAAGTACTACATCCTCGACCTGCAGCCCGAGAATTCGGTCATCCGCCACACGGTGTCGCAGGGCCACCGCGTCTTCGTCGTCAGCTGGCGCAATGCCGACGAGAGCGTCGCGAAGGTCACCTGGGACGAGTACATCGAAGACGCGGCGATTCGCGCGATCGAGCTCGTCCAGGAGATCGGCGGCAGCGAGAAGATCAACACGCTCGGCTTCTGCGTCGGCGGGACGATCCTCGGGACGGCCCTGGCGGTGCTCGCGGCCCGCGGCAAGCAGCCGGCGGCGAGCGTCACCCTGCTGACCTCGCTGCTCGACTTCAGCGACACCGGCATCCTCGACATCTTCATCGACGAGCCGATGGTGAAGATGCGCGAGATGACGCTCGGCGAGCAGAGCCCCTCCGGCGGCGCCTTGCTGAAGGGGCAGGAGCTCGCGACGACCTTCAGTTTCCTGCGCCCCAACGACCTGGTCTGGAACTATGTCGTCGGCAACTACCTGAAGGGCGAGACGCCGCCGCCGTTCGACCTGCTCTACTGGAACGGCGACAGCACCAACCTGCCGGGGCCGATGTACTGCTGGTATCTACGCAACACCTATCTCGAGAACAACCTGATCGAGCCCGGCAAGGCGACGGTCTGCGGCGAGCCGATCGATCTCGGCAAGATCGAGGCACCCGTCTACCTCTACGCGTCGAAGGAAGACCACATCGTGCCCTGGGCCGGCGCCTACCGGAGCACCCAGGTGCTGACCGGCGAGCGCCGCTTCGTGCTCGGCGCCTCGGGGCACATCGCCGGCGTGATCAACCCGCCCGCCAAAGGCAAGCGCAGCCACTGGACCGGCCCCGACGGCGCCTTCCCGCCGACCGCCGAAGCCTGGTTCGCGCAGGCCCAGGAGCACCGCGGCAGCTGGTGGCCGGACTGGACGGCCTGGCTCGAGCGCCAGGCCGGCAAGCAGATCGCCGCGCCGAAGGCGGCCGGCAATGCGGCGCATCCCCCGATCGAACCTGCGCCCGGGCGCTACGTCAAAGCCAAGGCATAGGGCCTCTCACCATTCCCTGTTCAAGTCGACAACCCAGGAGATTCCCATGACCACCGACATCGTCATCGTCGCCGCCGCCCGCACCGCGGTCGGCAAGTTCGGCGGCACGCTCGCGAAGACACCCGCGCCCGACCTCGGCGCAGCGGTCGTCGTGGACCTCCTGCGGCGCGCCAGGCTGAGCGGCGAGCAGATCGGCGAACTCATCTTCGGCCAGGTGCTGACGGCCGGCTCGGGGCAGAACCCGGCGCGCCAGACGGTCGTGAAGAGCGGCCTGCCGCAGAGCGTGCCCGCGCTCACGATCAACGCCGTCTGCGGCTCCGGCCTGAAGGCGGTGATGCTGGGCGCCCAGGCGATTCGCGACGGCGATTCCGAGATCGTCATCGCCGGCGGGCAGGAGAGCATGAGCCTCGCGCCGCACGTGCTGCCGGGTTCGCGCGACGGCATGCGCATGGGCGACTGGAAGCTGGTCGACTCGATGGTCGTCGACGGCCTGTTCGACGTCTACAACAAGTACCACATGGGCATCACCGCGGAGAACGTCGCGAAGCAGTACGACATCACCCGGGAGAAGCAGGATGCGCTCGCGCTCGCCTCGCAGCAGAAGGCCGCCGCGGCCCAGGAAGCCGGCCGCTTCAAGGACGAGATCGTGCCCTTCAGCATCGCCCAGAAGAAGGGCGACCCGATCGTCTTCGCCGCCGACGAGTTCATCAACAAGAAGACCAGCGCCGAGGCGCTCTCGGGCCTGCGGCCGGCCTTCGACAAGGCAGGCACCGTGACGGCCGGCAATGCCTCCGGGCTCAACGACGGGGCGGCGGGGGTGGTGCTGATGACGGCCAGGCGCGCGGAGCAGCTCGGCCTCACGCCGCTCGGGCGCATCGCGAGCTATGCCACCGTCGCGCTCGACCCGTCCGTCATGGGCATGGGGCCGGTCCCGGCGTCGAAAAAGGCGCTCGAGCGCGCCGGCTGGAAGCCCCAGGACCTCGACCTGCTCGAGATCAACGAAGCCTTCGCCGCCCAGGCCTGCGCCGTCAACAACGAGATGGGCTGGGACACCGGCAAGGTCAACGTGAACGGCGGCGCGATTGCGATCGGGCACCCGATCGGGGCGTCCGGATGCCGCATCCTGGTGACGCTGTTGCACGAGATGCAGCGCCGCGGCAGCAAGCGAGGCATCGCGTCGCTGTGCATCGGTGGTGGCATGGGTGTTGCACTGACGGTCGAACGCTGAGCCACCGGTCGCGCGGTCGGCGCACGGCGTCCGCGCCAGTGAACGGGTCCGGCGCACGAGTCGTGCGGCCGGGCTTTTTCTTTCGGGACAAGCCCTGGCAGCATCGGGCCGGGCCAACAGAAGGGGCGAGAAGGACATGACCCAAAAGATCGCATACGTCACCGGCGGCATGGGCGGCATCGGCACCACGATGTGCCAGCGGCTCTTCAAGGACGGCTTCACCGTCGTCGCCGGCTGCGGCCCGAGCCGCGATCATGCGAAGTGGCTCGGCGAGCAGGCCGCGCTCGGCTACCGCTTCCACGCCTCGGTGGGCAACGTCGGCGACTGGGATTCGACCGTCGCGGCGTTTCGCAAGGTCCGCGAGGAACTCGGCCCGGTCGACGTGCTCGTCAACAACGCCGGCATCACCCGCGACGGCATGTTCCGCAAGATGAGTCGTGCCGACTGGGACGCGGTCATCGAGACCAACCTCACCAGCCTCTTCAACGTCACCAAGCAGGTGATCGACGACATGGTCGAGCGCGGCTGGGGCCGGGTCATCAACATCAGCTCGGTCAACGGCGAGAAAGGCCAGTTCGGGCAGACCAACTACTCGGCGGCGAAGGCCGGCATGCACGGCTTCACGATGGCGCTGGCCCAGGAAGTGGCGAACAAGGGCGTGACGGTCAACACCGTGAGCCCCGGCTACATCGCGACCGACATGGTCAAGGCGATCCGCCAGGACGTGCTCGACAAGATCATCGCCGGCATCCCGGTCAAGCGGCTCGGCACCCCGGACGACATCGCCTCGATCGTCGCCTGGGTCGCGTCCGACGAATCCGGGTTCGCGACGGGCGCCGATTTCTCGGTCAACGGCGGGCTGCACATGCGGTAGCAATGGCGAGCGGCGGTGAGGCTTCGAAGCCCCGCCGGTCATCGGTGACCGGCCGCCGTCTCCCTCGACCGTCCGGCGCGACCTTCGCTCAGCCCTCGGGCGCTGCCTCGCCGAGGCGCCGCCCGTAGACGGCGAGCACGACGCGTTCGGATTGCGCCAGATAGCTCGCCAGCGCCGTCGAGGCGTCCGCGAAGCGACCGGCCTCGGCCAGCTCGAGGATCGCCCGGTTCATCGGCACGTACGGCGCGTGGAGGAATTCTGCGTCGTCCAGCAAACCGAAGGCGAGGCGCAGTTCGATCAGCAGGCGGCCGAACAGCGCGTTCAGCCGCTCGCTGTCGGCGAGTTCGACGATGGCCCGGTGGAACTGCATGTTGGCCGTGCCGACCCCCTGCCAGTCGGCACGGTCGTGGCAGGCTGCCGCCGACTCGACGGCGGCGCGCATGCGCCTGCCGGCCGGATGGCGCGGATACGCGTTGGCGAGCGCCTGGCATTCGATGAGGCGCCGCACGCGATAGATGTCGATGATCGACGCCACGCTCGGCACCGCGACGAAAACGCCGCGGTTCGGGGCATGCGTCAGCAGGCCCTCGTGCGTCAGCGTGCGGAACGCTTCGCGCAGCGTGTTGCGTGAGATGGCGAGATCGTCGGCGAGCGTTGCCTCCGACAGGCGCTGACCCGGGGCGAATTCGCCGCTCAGTATTCTTTCGCGGACCCGTGCAGCGACCGACGCTCCGAGCGTCGCGGTCGGCGCGAGGGCAATCCCGGCCGGTTCCGGGGAAAGCGCGGGGCGGGATGGCGGCATGAACGGCGGCACCGAGCAAAGCGGCGGAAGGGACGACGAGGACGGCACGGTAACCGATGCGCGGAGGCGGTGCGCAAATCACCAATATTGTTCAACAAAATCACGATTCGATTCAACGAAACAGGCACAGGTCTTGCGACAACGTCGTACCCAGGCGGCGTGCCTGTCCGTCTTGAACGAGGGTGGGGCGATGAGTCAAAGCGTCAATCTGTGGCCGCTGATCGGCGTGGCCGTCATCATCGCGGGCTTCATCCTGCGCTTCAATCCGATGCTGGTCGTGATCGTGACCGCGATCGCGACCGGCGTCGCTGCCGGCTTCTCGCCGCTTGCGATCCTGAACGCGATCGGCACCGGTTTCATCAAGACGCGCAACCTGCCGCTGATCATCCTGCTGCCGCTCGCGGTGATCGGCCTGCTCGAGCGGCATGGGCTGCGCCAGCACGCCCAGGACTGGATCAGCCGCATCCGCTCCGCGACGGCGGGGCGCCTCCTGATCGTCTACCTCGGCGCCCGCGAGCTGACGGCCGCGGTCGGCCTCACCAGCCTCGGCGGCCATCCGCAGATGGTGCGCCCGCTGCTCGCGCCGATGGCCGAGGGCGCGGCCGAGGCGCGCTACGGCCGGCTTCCAGACGGCATCCGCTACAAGCTCCGCGCCTGGGCCGCCGCGACCGACAACGTCGGCCTCTTCTTCGGCGAGGACATCTTCGTCGCCTTCGGTGCGATCGTTCTGATGACGACCTTCCTGCACGAGGCCGGCATCGATGTCGAGCCGCTGCACGTCGCGCTCTGGGGCATTCCGAGCGCCATCAGCGCCTTCGTGATCCACGCCTGGCGGCTGCGCCGGCTCGACCGGTCGCTGGAACGCGAACTCGGCCGGGGCTCGCCTGTCGCGCCGAACTCGGGTGCCAGCCCTCTGCCGGGCGCCACCGAAGGAGGCCGCCCGTGATCCTCTCCCTCCACCTGCTCTACCTGCTGGTGGGGGTCATCCTCGCGATCACCGCGCTGATGACGCTCGCCGACCGCGCCCACCCGAAGCGCTGGAGCAGCGCGCTCTTCTGGGGCCTCTACGCGCTCGTCTTCCTGGTCGGCGACCTGCTGCCCCCGGCCTGGGTCGGCGTCGGTGCCGTCGCGATGGCGGTGATCGCCGGCCTGCGCGGCGTCGGCGTCGGCAGCCATCGTCCCCCGGCACCGGCCGAGGTCGTGGCGAGCGCCAGACGTCTCGGCAACCGCCTCTTCGTCCCTGCGCTCGCGATTCCCGTCGTGACCGTGATCGGCACCTTGCTCGCGAAGGATCTGAGGTTCGGCGGCCTCGCGCTGATCGACCCGAAGAACACCACGCTCGTCAGCCTCGGCATCGGTTGCGTCGTCGCCCTCGCCCTCGCCTGTGCGCTGACGCGCGAGACGCCCGCGCAGGGCCTGCGCGAGTCGCGGCGCCTGACCGACGCGCTCGGCTGGGCGGTGGTGCTGCCGCAGATGCTCGGCATGCTCGGGCTCGTGTTCTCCGACGCCGGCGTCGGCAAGGCGGTGGCCTCGGTCACCACCAGCTATATCAACATGGACATCCGCTTCGTCGCGGTCGTCGTCTACGTGGTCGGCATGGCGCTCTTCACCGTCATCATGGGCAACGGCTTCGCGGCCTTCCCGG
>CAZZWY010000225.1:0-7067 GCA_964657785.1 uncultured Acetobacteraceae bacterium | reverse complement strand
GTGTCGACGTGCCACCAGTTCGGCGCGACCGGCGCCTTGAAGTCGCGCGGCGCCCGGGGTTGCTTCGGCAGCAGATCCTTCAAGGTTCGCGCCGCGGTCGGCTCGGCCTCCTTGAGGACGCCGACGAAGCCCTCTTCGTGGATGCCGAAGCGCCCGGCGCGTCCGGCGATCTGGTGCACCTCGGATTCGGTCAGGGCGCGGTCGGCTTGGCCGTCGAACTTCGTCATGGTGCTGAAGAGAACGCGCCGGATCGGCAGGTTCAGGCCCATGCCGATGGCGTCGGTCGCGACCAGCAGGTGCGACTCACCCTGTGCGAAACGCTCGGCCTCGCGGCGCCTGACCTCCGGCGGCAGCGCGCCGTAGATGACCGAGACGGACTTGCCGCTGGCGGCGATCTGGTCGCGCAGCATCAGCACCTCGCGGCGGCTGAACGCGACGACGGCATCGCCTTTCTTCAACGTCGTGATCGGCACCGGGGCGGCGAGCAGCTCGACGTGCTGCTTGCGCTCGAAGCGCCGCACCGTGCAGCGCTCGCCGCAGAGGCCGAGCAGGTTCTCGATCGCCGGCACCGCGTACGACGAGCAGATGATGATGACCTCGTTCGCCGGCACGCCGACGATCGCCTGCGTCCAGGCCCAGCCGCGCGAGGCGTCGAAGATCATCTGCGCCTCGTCGATCACCGCGACTTCGATCGGCGTATTGGTGCCGACCATCTCGATCGTGCTGGAGACGACGCGGGCGTCGGCGGCGGGAACGTTTTCCTCACCGGTGAGCAGCGAACAGGCCACGCCGCGGCCGACCAGCCGGTCGCGGCCTTCGAGCGCGAGCAGGCGCAGCGGCGCGAGATAGGCGCCGTCGTGCGCCTGCGCCAGCCGCTCGAACGCCGCGTGCGTCTTGCCGCTGTTCGGCGGGCCGACGTAGAGCGTCACGCTGCGCTGCAGGTTGCGCGCCTTCTGGAAGGTGTCGGGGTAGCCCTGGAAGGCGAGTTCGGTGTTGAGGCCGGCGAGCGCGTCGAGCTCGGCGGCGCGGCGCTCCCAGCGGTCCTGGGCGCGCGAGCATGCCGCGAGCAGCTCTGCCAGCGGTTGCGGACGGGCGCACTCCGCCTGCAGACGCGGCAGCAGCGAATCGAGGTGGGCGGCGCTGAATTCGGCGCTGCGGCCGAGCAGCGACTCGAGGTGGGCCTGCAGCGCCGCCTCGTCGGGATAGGGTGGGGGCAGGCCGAGGGACTGCAGCAGGGCGGCCTTGTCGCCGCTGCGATAGAAGGCCCAGACCGCCGCGCCGTCGACCGGCACCCGGTACGCGACCGGCACCCGGTCGCCGATTCCTGAAAGGCGGATCGGGTAGAGCAGGGTCCGTTCCCAGGTGTCGCCCTGGCGCGTCAGGCCGAGCGTCTCGAGCACCGCGCTGCGCTCGGCCATCAGCGCCCGCACGCCGGGCCCGGTGCCGACGGCATCGAGATGCTGCAGTGCCGGCTCGATCAGATCGGGCGCGATCCAGCGACTCGGCCGGGCGCCCGCGGCCGCCTTCTGCAGCAGGATGTAGCCGAGGCGGTCGAGGTACTCTTCGAACGCCGGCGTCTGCTCGGCGATGAAATCCGCCGGCTTGACGACCTGCGGCAGATTGAACGCTGCCTGGCGCACACGCTCCACCTGTGCCGCGCCGATGTGCGCCGGCACGCGGGCCTGGTGACGCGGGTTCGGCAGCCGCAAGCCCGCGGCAGGGCTCGGAGCGAGGACGGGAGGTGAGGTGCTGTCGGTCATTCGGTCAAGCAGAAGGCGAGCCCGGCGGGCTCGCGCAAAGCGTTGATTGTCCGCTGGATGGCGGCGGGCGGGCGGGAGTTCAACGCGCCAGCGCCCGGGCAATGCGATGACGCGCAACGGTCGGCCGCGGCACCCGCGTCGTGAACCAGCTCCGGACGTCGGCGTCGAGACCGATGCCGTGCATGAAGTTGTAGATGGCCTTCTTGAGCGCCACGCCGAGTGCGTCGTGGTCGACGCCGGTCGGGTCGACGAAGCCGACGTCGTTGCGCGCGAAAAGCCCTGGCGGCAGCGGCTGCAGCGTCACGCCGTACTCCGCGGGCGCGCGGCCCACCGGCGAGTGCACGGTGCAGGCGAAGCGGTGGAAGAAGCCCGACTGGATGCAGCCGGCCTCGAAGAGCTGGCGCACGTATTCGAGGGCGTCGACGGTGTCCTGCACGGTCTGCGTCGGGAAGCCGTACATCAGGTAGGCATGCACCAGGATGCCGGCGTCGCTGAAGGCCTTCGTCACCCGGGCGACCTGCTCGACCGAGACGCCCTTCTTCATCAGGGTCAGCAGCCGGTCGGAGGCGACCTCGAGCCCGCCGGAGATCGCGATGCAGCCGCTCGCGGCGAGCGCTTCGCAGAGCTCGGGAGTGAACGACTTTTCAAAACGGATGTTGCCCCACCAGGAGATCGCGACGCGGCGGCGCAGCAGTTCGGCGGCGAGCGCCTTCAGGGCTTTCGGCGGCGCGGCCTCGTCGACGAAATGAAAGCCGGTCTGCCCGGTCTCGGCGACGATGGCCTCGATCCGGTCGACCAGCGTCGTGGACGAGGCCGTCTCGTAGCGCGAGATGTAGTCGAGACTCACATCGCAGAAGCTGCACTTCTTCCAGTAACAGCCATGGGCGACCGTCAGCTTGTTCCAGCGCCCGTCGGACCAGAGCCGGTTCATCGGGTTGAGCATGTCGAGCAGCGACAGGTAGTCGCCGAGCGGCAGACCGTCCCAGGTCGGCGTGCCGACGTCCTCGAACGCGACCTCGGGCTCCGCCAGGTGCCGCCAGCGAACGGCGCCGCTGTCGGGATCGCGCACGAAGGTCCGCACGAGGCGCTGCACCGACCGCTCCCCCTGCAGGTGCTCGAGCAGCGCGAGCAGCGGGCGCTCGCCGGCGTCGAGCGTCACGAAGTCGACGTGATCGAAGACGCGCGGCTCGTTCAGCTCCCTGAGCTCGGTGTTGACGAAGCCGCCGCCGAGCGCGATCCGGATCGATGCGTCGTGCGCCTTGATCGTCTGGGCGATCCGGAAGGCGGCGTAGACGCTCCCGGGAAAGGGCACCGAGAGCAGCACCAGTTGCGGCCGGTGCCGGGCGATCGCCTCGAGCGCGAGGGCCGCAAGCGTCTCGTCGACCAGGTTCGGCGGTGCGGCGAGCGCGGTGGCGAGTGGCTCGAAGCTCGGCTGGCTGGTCGCGAGCGATTCGGCGTAGCGGACGAATTCGAAGCGCGGGTCGATGCCGTCGCGCAAAACGTCGGCCAGGTCGTTCAGGTAGAGCGTCGCGAAATGGCGCGCCCGGTCCTGCGCGCCGAGCGCGCCGAATGCCCACGCGAGGGCGTCCGCGTCGTCGGTGTCGGCGACATAGACGTCGAGGCTGCGAAACCGCTCGCCCTCGGGCAGGAAGCGGCGACCGTTGATGCGGTGGGCCAGGGTCGCGTCCCGGCCCTGAAGAAAGGCGATCGTCGGGGTGATGGTCGCCACGTACCGGTCGAAGCGCGAGAGAAAGGCCTCGAGACGAGGTGTCATCCGCGAAGGCGGGAGCGCCACGACGATGCTCCGCACCGCGTGCAGCCCCTCGGCGCTGAACAGCTTCAGGACGAGGGCGAGGGCCAGATCGACCTGAACCGCGCCGACGCCGCGTGAACGGAGGAAGCCGGTGAGGTACGCGGTGGAGGGGTAGGGCGTGTTCAGCTGGGTCATCGGCGGGATGACGGAGAGAACGCGCAATGGGGATGAAGGCATGCAGCGGTCTGGCGCCCGGCAGCTCGGGCGCGAACCGCGATTGTCAACCGGCAGCCGCCAGATGTCGGCGCCGACGGTTCATCGGCTGCCGGGCACGCGGGCCCGGCGCCAACGCACTTCGGTGCTCAGCTCGGGCGCGGATCGGAGAGGCTGGAGGCGCCTTCGAGATCGGCGAAACGGCGCCGCGAGGCGGCCACCGCGCGATCCGAGACGGCACGAACTGCGCGCTCGACCCGCTCCCAGGGCACCCCGAAACGGCGCTGCCAGTCATCGTGGCCGCGCGTCGTTTCGGCCGGCGTCTTGATCACGGGGGTGACTTCGTGGTTTTTCGGGGAGGTCATGTCGGTACTTTCAGAACGAGCGGTAAGACGGTGCGGTAGAAAGCAATCAGCGCGCCACGGATGTCGAGACAGCAGCCCGCTCCGACGTCGCGCAAGCGAAACTTTGCGAGGCGCCCGACGCAACGAGGGCGGATTCCGTGTCGGCGATCGCGTCGGTCAGACCGTCGATCCGAGTGCTGTCCCAGACGGGCGATTCGTAGGCGCGTGCCAGCTCCGAGCGCAGGTGCATGTAGCGGTGGCCAAGTTCGTGAACGTTCATCGGTGCCTCCGGTGAGAGATGCTGCAGCGCAGTATCGACACGATGCAAACCATGATATGTAGGACGATGCCTATAAGGGCATCCCCTAATGAAGGGGGGTGACGTAGGCCGCGCGGACAGGGTTTGCCGCTTCCCCGGTGACGGTGCGGGTGCCGGTGACGTGAGCGGGCGGCCGACGACTTATGAGAAAGCTCCAGTCTCTTCGCCGCCGTCGATGCCGCTCCCTCAGACGTCGACGATGCCTGCACCTTTGTCGGCGAGAGCGAGATGGCCAGGCGGACGCGGGCCTACGATTGGCAGACGACTTCCCTCGGTGCGCCGGCGCACTGGCCCGAGGCTGAAGGCGGCGACCCGGCTCCTCCTCAGTTCGCGTTTCTTTCGCGGCGCTTGCAGGATCTGATGAACGAACCTGAGCAGCGCGTCGACTGGTATGGTGTTTTATGCTGTGCGGAACTTTAATAAAACCGATGGATTCGGTCGTCCTGTCCCGCCTATACGTGTCAAGAGTTGCCGAAGCCTTTCCAGGTTGGAATGCGCCGTGGCGGTGCAGCGCTCGGCGCCTGACCCTTTCCGCACAGACACCCGAACAGGGGGTACCCCTTGAAAAGTGGACGACGGCGATGCACTTTCGTCCGCAGGCATGACAAAGTGCATGACAAACCACTCTCGTCGCAGTCGCCATGAAAATCCGACTTTGCGCCGCCCTCATGGCGGCCTCACTTGCCCCGTTCGCCCATGCGGACACCCTCTCCTTCGTCGGCACCCTGGACGCCACCAACCCGAACGACGTGTTCCAGACGAGCTTTACGCTCACCAGCGCAGGCGCGGTGACGATCCAGACCTGGGGGTTCGGTGGCACGGCGAATGCGCCCGGCGGTACCAACGCACGGGGCCAGGTGATCACTGCGGGCGGCTTCGATCCCTACGTGTCGCTGTTTGCTGGCAGCGGGTCGGCCGCCACTTTCATCGCCTCGAACGATGACGGCCTTTGCCCGCCTGGCCACGCCGCCCCGGCGTGCGCCGATTCGACGCTGACCACCGGCCCCCTCGCGGCCGGCGCCTACACTCTCGCGCTGACGCTGCCGTTCAACTTCTCGTTCGCCGAGAACTACGGCAGCGGCACGCTGGGCGACGGCTTCATTGGCCTCGACGCCAGTTTCAACGATGGCTCATGCGTCAGCACGTGCACCAGTGCCTACGCCGTTGACATCGCCTCGGTCGCCCTCGTCCCCGAGCCGTCGGCCTGGGCGCTGCTGGCGGGCGGCTTGGTACTGTCGGCTGCGCTCGCTCGCCGCCGCTCGTCCTCGCTTTAGCAAACCGAGGACTTGCCGAATCCGAAAGGCCGGGATCGCCGTCGGCGGTGCGCCCACCCCTTTCCCCGACATCACCGACCCGGCGACAGGCTACGGCATGCCGAGCCTCGGCAAGGTTGCCCCGGGACAGGTGCCGACGCTCTTGCTCGTCAGCGTTCAGGGCCCCGGGGTGCACGGCCCTCGCGACCCGAAGCCCGACGGTGGCGAACGACCCGTCCGGCGAGATGGCCTCGAACGCGACGGTCGTGGTCTCGACCCCGGCCCTGGTCGTCGGCTCGACCTGCAACGTCACGGCCTCGGGATCCGTCGACGGAGCCGCCTTCAGAGGCGCCTTCTCATTCAGGCAAACGCCTCGAGTTGGCGAGACCTGCAAGGGCCGAGGCCTCAGGAAATCGCGACCTCGTGCCCTGTGACCGTACAGCTCGCGTCGCCGATCAAACTCACACGGCGCGATGCCTCGACCGTTGACGCCCGCTGACCTGCATGCCAGACTGAGCGTCCGCGGTGTGCAATGCACCGCGCCGCCGGTTCGATTCGCAAGGAGGCGCCCGATGAACACACTGAACACTGTTGCCTCCTTCACCGTCACGTCGGCCTCGCTGCCGGCGCGCCTGTCGTTCGCGGGTTGACCGCGGCGATCCATCGACCCGGCGGCCGCTGAAGCCGTCCGACGTGCGCGCCGCTCCTGCGGCCTGAATCTCTACCCACACGCCGATCCCGCCGCGCGCCGTGCGCTCGGGGCACCGCCCTCGCTCGACGTGGGCGTTGCGACGCGTTTCGAGCATTCGCACCTCATCATGATCGACATTCCCTTCGCGCAGCTGCGCACCCTGGGCCTCACGCCGGCGCTCGCCTTCCGCGCGGCTGCGGCGGCCGCCCGCATCGACCCTGTCACCGCTGAAACGCCGCTCGAGCTGATGCGGCTCACGGAGGTCCACCGCGATGCGCTGCGCCTCTGCTCGGCGCACGCCGAACACACCGGCCGCGCCATGCCCCGGCTGATCCGCCAGCTGGCCGACGACGGCACCGCGCTCGCGGTCGGCGACTGGGTGCTCGTCACCTGCGGGGCGATGCGCGACGCGTGGGTGCACGCGCGCGTGCCGCCGCTCTCGCACGTCAGCCGGCGCGATGCCGACGGCCGGCGACATCCGGTCGTGAGCAACGTCGACACGGCGCTCCTCGTGATGGGCCTCGACGACGACTTCAACCTGCGCCGGCTCGAACGCTACCTCCTGCTGATCCAGGCCGCCGGCGGGCGCGGCCAAACCGGCGGGGACACCGTCAGCGACACCGACGGCGTGCGGCCCGTGGTCGTGTTCACCAAGGCGGATGTCGCCGCGCGCACGCCTGGCCTGATCGCCGAGCGCGTCGAGGCGTTGAAGGGGCGGCTGCCAGCGAGCATCG
>CAZZWY010000224.1:0-7070 GCA_964657785.1 uncultured Acetobacteraceae bacterium | reverse complement strand
CGGGCGCGCGTCGCGCGCATCGAGCCGCTCGCGCCCGCGCTGCAGCCCACGCTGCCCAGCGCGTACATCGATCGTCATGCGCACGGTGGCGTATTCCACCGCGCCGAGATCGAGATTGCGTTTCCGGTCGCCAACGTCGGCGCCAATCTGTCCAGCCTGCTGGCAACGGTGGCCGGCAACCTCTACGAGCTGGGCGAAGTCACCGGCCTGCGCCTGCTGGACTTGGACCTCGAGCCTGAATACGCCACCCAATTCGGCGGCCCGGCCTTCGGCATCCCCGGCACGCGGCAGCTGGCCGGCGTGCACGACCGGCCGATGATCGGGACGATCATCAAGCCGAGCATCGGCCTCACGCCGGCCCAGACCGCCGAGTTGGTCGACAGCCTCTGCGCGGCCGACATCGACTTCATCAAGGACGACGAGCTGATCGCCGATCCGCCGTACGCGCCGTTCGACGAGCGCTTGCGGGCTGTCATGCCCGTGCTGCATCGGCATGCCGACCGCATGGGCCGCATGCCGATGTACGCGATCAACATCTCGGGCTCGATCGACGAGATGCTGCGCCGTCACGATGCCGTGCTGGCCGCGGGCGGCAGCTGCGTGATGGTGAGCGTCAACTGGGTCGGGTTCGCCGCCGTCGATCACCTGCGCCGCCACGCTCAACTGCCGATCCACGGCCATCGCAACGGCTGGGGTGCGTTGACGCGCCATCCGGCGCTCGGCTTCTCCTTCCAGGCCTACCAGAAGCTCTGGCGTCTGGCAGGCGTGGACCATCTCCATGTCAACGGCATCCGCAGCAAGTTCTGGGAGCCGGACGCGTCGGTCGTCGCCTCGGCGCGCGCCTGCCTCTCGCCCTGGGCCGGGCTGCAGCCGCTGATGCCGGTTTGCTCGTCGGGCCAGTGGGCCGGCCTGGCACCGGACCTCTACGCCGGCGTGGGCTCCGTCGACCTGATGCACCTGGCCGGCGGCGGAATCATCGGCCACCCCGACGGGATCGCCGCCGGCATGGCCAGCATGCGCGAAGGCTGGGAGGCGGCGGTGGCCGGCATCGGCCTGGACCAGTACGCCGAATCGCACCCCGCGCTGCGGCGTGCGCTGGGTCACTTCGGCAACCTGTAGAGGCCAGCATGCTTCGACTCGCCTTCTACGGTGACGATTTCACCGGCTCCACCGATGCGCTCGAGGTGCTGGCCTTCGCCGGCCTCGTCTGCGCGCTCTTCCTCAACGTGCCCGACGAAGAGACGCTGCGTGCGCTCGGCCCCTTCGACGCCATCGGCGTGGCGGGCGCGAGCCGCGCCATGTCACCGGCCGAGATGGACGAGCAGCTCGCGCCCGTGCTCGCGGCGATGTCGCGGCTGCCCGTGCCGCTGGTGCACTACAAGGTGTGCTCGACCTTCGACAGCTCGCCGACCATCGGCAGCATCGGTCGCGTGATGGACCTGTCGCGATCGACCTTCGGCGACACCGCGATCCCGATCGTGGCGGCGACACCGGCGCTGGGCCGCTATTGCGCCTTCGGCAACCTGTTCGCGCGCTCCGGCACCGACGGGCAGGTGTATCGCATCGATCGGCACCCGATCATGAGCATGCATCCGGTGACGCCGATGCACGAGGCCGACCTGGCGCGCCACCTCGGCAAACAGACCGCGATGCCGATCGCTGCCTTCACGCTGCCGCAGTTCGCGCTCGACCGCACGGCGATGGCGAAAGAACTGCAGCGCGTTGCAGACGGCGCGATGTACGGCGCCATGCTGCTGGACGGCACGACGGCCGAGCACCTCACCGAGACCGGCCGGCTGCTCGCCGGTCTTGCGCAAGGCCGGCAGACGCCCTTGTTCTGCATCGGGGGCTCGGGCCTCGAGTACGCGCTGACGCAGTGGTGGCGGGAGGCTGGCGTCCTGCAAGCCGTGCCGCCCGCGCACGACCGTTTCGACGGCGTGCCGCAGGTGCTGGCGGTCTCGGGCAGTGCCTCGCCGCTGAGCGCGCTGCAGATCGACGCGGCACTGGCCGCCGGATTCGTCGAAGTTCCCGTCGACGCTGCAGCGCTCGTCGCCACGAGCGACCCGGCTTCGGAGCTCACCCGACTCGCCGAACAGGCTTTGCGGGCACTGCGCGCGGGCCACAGCGTGATGCTGCACAGCGCGCGCGGCCCGAAGGACCCGCGCATCGACGCGATGCTGTCCGCGCTCGGCCGCCAGGGCATGGACCGGGAGCAGGCCCGCCACGAAGGTGGCCGCCTGCTCGGGCAGCGCTTCGGCGACCTCGTCGATGCATTGCTGCGCGCGCATCCGGTGCAGCGCCTGCTGCTGTCCGGCGGCGACACCTCCAGCCACGTCACGCAGCGGCTCGCCCCGCAGGCGCTGCGCGTCCTGGCACGCCTCGCACCGGGCGCGCCGCTGTGCCGGGCCATTTCGGACGAGCCGCACCTGGCCCGGCTCGAGATTGCACTCAAAGGCGGCCAGATGGGCCAGCCCGACTATTTCGTCACGGCGCTGCGCGGCACGACCGACGCTGCCGCCTCACTCACTTGAACGACAGGGGACTCGACCATGAAATCCACCAACCGCCGCCGCGCCCTCGTGACCGGCGCCGCACTGATCGCCGCACCGGCGCTCGTGCTGCCGCGCTTCGCGCGCGCCGCAGAATTCACCTACAAGTTCGGAACCAACCTGCCGGCAACGCACCCGCTCAACGTGCGCGCAATGGAGGCCGCCGAGCGCGTCCTGAAGGACACGGGCGGCCAGGTCCAGATCAACGTCTTCCCGAACAACCAGCTCGGCAACGACGCCGACATGCTGTCGCAGCTGCGCGCCGGCGGCCTCGAGTTCTTCACGGTCTCTGGCGTGAACGTCCTGTCCCAGCTCGTGCCGATTTCCTCGATGTGGGGCCTGGGCTTCGCGTGGGCGAACGACGACGCCGTGCACAAGGCGCTCGACGGCGATCTCGGCAAGTACCTGCGCGCACAGTTCCCGAAGGCGGGCCTGATGGCGATGGACACCGTGTGGAGCTCGGGGTTCCGGCAGACCACGAACAGCGTGCGACCGATCAACACGCCCGACGACCTCAAGGGTCTGAAAATGCGCGTGCCGGTGAGCCCGCTGTGGACCTCGCTGTTCAAGCACCTCGGTGCGGCGCCCGCGTCGATCAACTTCGCGGAGACCTATTCGTCGCTGCAGACCAAAGTGGTCGACGGCCAGGAAAACCCGCTGGCGATCATCTCCATCGCCAAGCTCTACGAGGTGCAGAAGTTCTGCTCCATGACCAACCACATGTGGGATGGCTACTGGTGCATGACGAACCAGAAGTTCTGGGACCGCGTTCCGGAGAAGGCCCGGCCGATCATCGCCAGGCACCTGAATCAGGCGGCGCTCGACATGCGCGCCGACGGCGCGAAGCTCAACGCCTCGCTGCGGCCCGAACTGACCGCCAAGGGGCTGGCCTTCAACGACCCGAAGCCGGACGCCTTCCGCGACCGGCTGAGGGCCTCGGGGTTCTATGCCGAGTGGAAGCAGAAGTACGGCGACGAGGCTTGGGCCCTGCTCGAGAAGCACACCGGCAAGCTGGGCTGAGACATGCACGCCGCTTCACTTTCCGATGAGGGGCCGCCGCAGGGCGCCGTGGCCGGCTGGGCCGCAACCGCGCAACGGCAGTTCGGCCGCCTGCTCGGCGTGCCTGTCGCGCTGCTGGTGGCCGCCGAGATCGCCGTGCTGCTGGCGGGCGTCGTGGCTCGCTACCTGTTCCAGCACCCGCTGATCTGGTCGGACGAAGTCGCCTCGATCCTTTTCCTGTGGCTGGCGATGCTGGGCTCGGCCGTGGCCTTCAAGCGTGGCGAACACATGCGCATGACCGCCGTCGTCGGCAAGCTTGCGCCGTCCACTCGCGCCTTTCTCGACGTCCTCGCGACCGCGGCCTCGCTGGCGTTCCTGCTGCTGGTGCTGCCGCACGCCTGGGAGTATGCCGGCGAGGAGGCGATGATTCTCACGCCGGCGCTCGACATCCCGAACTCCTGGCGCGTGGCCGCGATGGCCGCCGGGTTCGGTGCCATGGCGCTGCTGGCCCTGCTGCAGCTCGCCGCCGTGGGTCGGCCGCGCCAGGTGGCGGCCGCCGTCGGGCTGGTGATCGCGATCATCGTCGTGATGACGCTGTTGCAGCCCTTGTGGGGGCAGCTCGGCAATGCCAACCTGGTGGTCTTCTTCGTGGTCGTCGTCGCAGGGTCGGTATTCGCGGGTGTTCCTATCGCGTTCGCCTTCGGCTTGGCCACGCTCGGCTACGTCATGCTGACCACGCACACGCCGGTGCTGATCGTCGTCGGCCGGATGGACGAAGGCGTCAGCCATCTGATCCTGCTGTCGGTGCCGCTGTTCGTCTTCCTCGGCCAGCTGATCGAGATGACGGGGATGGCGCGGGCGATGGTGGCCTTCCTCGCGAGTCTGCTCGGCCACGTGCGCGGCGGCCTGCACTATGTGCTGCTCGGCGCGATGTACCTCGTCTCCGGCATCTCCGGCTCGAAGGCAGCCGACATGGCAGCCGTCGCGCCGGTGCTGTTCCCGGAGATGAAGAAGCGCGGCGCGAAGGAAGGCGACTTGATCGCGCTGCTCGCCGCCACCGGGGCGCAGACGGAGACCATCCCGCCGTCGATCGTGTTGATCACGATCGGATCGGTGACGGGGGTGTCCATCGCCGCGCTGTTCACCGGCGGCCTGTTGCCCGGCCTCGTGCTCGCGGTGACGCTGGTGGCGGTGGTCTGGTCGCGCTATCGGCGCGAAGACCTCAGCGGCGTGCGGCGCGCCAGCGGCCGCGAGATCGGCCGGGCCTTCATGATCGCGATACCGGCCATCGCACTGCCCTTCGTCATCCGCGCCGCCGTGGTCGAAGGCATCGCGACCGCGACCGAGGTGTCGACCATCGGCATCGCCTACGGTGTGCTCGCCGGCCTGCTGATCTACCGCCAGTTCGACTGGAAGCGGATCTACCCGATGCTGGTCGACACCGCGAGCCTGTCGGGCTCGATCCTGCTGATCATCGGGGCAGCCACCGCGATGGCCTGGGGACTGACGCAGTCGGGGTTCTCGAACACGCTCAGCCAGGCGATGCGCGCGCTGCCCGGCGGTGCCGCGGGCTTCATGGCGGTGTCGATCGTCGCCTTCATCGTGCTGGGCAGCGTGCTCGAGGGCATCCCGGCGATCGTGCTGTTCGGTCCGCTGCTGTTCCCCATCGCCCGGGCGGTGGGCATCCACGAGGTGCACTACTCGATGGTGGTCATCCTCGCGATGGGCCTTGGCCTGTTCGCACCGCCGTTCGGCGTTGGCTACTACGCCGCTTGCGCGATCGGCCGGGTCAACCCCGACGAAGGCATCCGACCGATCGGCGCCTACCTGCTTGCGTTGTTCGTGGGCCTCGTGATCGTCGCGGCGGTGCCGTGGATCTCGATCGGCTTTCTCTGACCTTTTAATCTGAATGCTCGATATGAACGACTCTACAGAAACACGTGTTGCATTGGTCACCGGCGGCGCCAAGGGCATCGGCGCCGAAGTTTGCGCCCGGCTGGCGGGGCTCGGTCACCACGTGATCGTGGCCGACCTCGATCTCGATGCCGCCACCGCCACAACCCGCGAACTGCAGGCGGCGGGCGGCCGGGCGACTGCGCTTGCGCTGGATGTCGGCAAGCCCGATTCGATTGCATCTGCGTTCGAAGAGATCGAGCGCGAGCAGGGCCGCTGCGACATCCTCGTCAACAGCGCTGGCATCGCAAAGGTCTTCCCGTTCCTGGATTTCCCGCTGGACAACTTCCTCGCGACGATGAACGTCAACGTCACCGGCACGCTGCTGTGCGCTCAGGCAGCGGCGCGCCTCATGGTCAAGCAGGGTTGGGGACGCATTATCAACATCGCCTCGGTCGCCGGCATGCGCGCGGTCGGCAGCGGACGCACCGCCTACGGCACGTCCAAGGCCGCCGTGATTGCCCTGACGCGGCAGATGGCGGTAGAACTGGCGGAGCACGGCATCACCGCCAACGCGGTGTCGCCCGGTCCGGTCGACACCCCGATGACGCAGGTGCTGCACACGCCGCAGTTCCGTGCGGAGTATTCGAAGGCGATTCCGATGAACCGCTACGGCACGTGCGGGGAAATCGCCTCGGCAGTGATCTACCTGGTGTCGGAGGACGCGCGCTACGTGACAGGGATCTCCATGCCGGTCGATGGGGGCTTCCTGGCGTCGGGTGCGCGCGGATTGTGATTCTTGCGGGTTGGCTCAGGAACAACGCATCGGTCGAATGACCAAGCCGAGTTCGCCGCAGTCCTGCTCGCGACATCCTCGCGTGATGCGCGCTTCAAAGCTCATCTCGATGCGAGTCATTCCCTGAAACCGTCAAGGACACCATGCGCCGCCTCCGCCACGCCAAGATCGTCGCCACGCTCGGCCCTGCGAGTTCCGACCTTTCCACCATCCGCACCCTGTTCGATGTGGGTGCGGACGTCTTCCGCTGAACTTCAGTCACGGCACCCACAGCCAGCACCAGGAACGGCTGGAACTCATATGCACCGTCGAGCGCGAGACCGGCCGGCCGATCGGCGTGCTGCTCGACCTGCAAGGGCCCAAGCTGCGGGTCGGCACCTTCGCTGCCGGGCCGATCCAGCTGGAGGCGGGCGCCGCGTTCCGTCTTGACCTCGATCCGGCGCCGGGCGATGCGCGGCGCGTGAGCTTGCCGCACCCGGAGATCTTCGCCGCGCTGAAGCCGGGCACCGACCTGCTGGTTGACGATGGCAAGATTCGCCTGCACGTCGAGGCCTGCGGGACCGATTTCGCGGTCACACGCGTCATCGCCGGGGGTGCCCTGTCGGACCGCAAGGGCGTCAACGTGCCCGACGTCCTGCTGCCCATCTCGGCGTTGACCGAGAAGGACCGGCGCGATCTCGACTTCGGACTGACGCTGGGCGTCGACTGGGTCGCGTTGTCGTTCGTGCAGCGCCCGGGGATATCCAGGAACTGCGCGACATCGTTCAGGGCCGCGCGGCGACGGGGCCATGTTCAAAGCGCCGCTGGCGCAAGAGTCCGTCGGCCCCAACCCG
>CAZZWY010000223.1:4447-7075 GCA_964657785.1 uncultured Acetobacteraceae bacterium | reverse complement strand
GGCGAGCTTCCAGAACGTCGAGATCTGCGGATCGGTCGCGCCGCGGCCGAGACCGGCGCAGATGTCGCTCATCTGCGCGGCGGGCAGCGCCGGGTTCGCCGTCTTCATGAGCGTCAGCAACTGACCTTCGAGGGCGGAACGGGTCGCGGCGTCGGTCCGGCGAGGCGCCGCGCTCGGGTCCGCCGGCAGGTCGCGCCATTGCCAGTCGACCGACCACAGATCGGCCGGATGGACCCGGTCAGCGCCGGCGGCTTCCTGGACCGCCCGGTACTGCGGGAAGAGCGCGAGCGGCGACACCGTCTTGCGCGCGAGCAGCCGGCTCAGGTAGTCGAGGAGTCCGAACGACGCGCGCTCGAGCGCCTCGATGACCTCGGCCGTCAGCCGCTGCGGTTTGGCGACGACGCGTTGCACCAGCGCCTCGCTCGCGCGCAGCAGCGTCGCCGCGGCCGGCAAGCCGACGAGTTCGAGCGCGCCGACGCCCTGGTGGATCTGCGAGCGTGCGGTGCGCAGCACGGCCGGGTCGACGGCGTCGAGATCGGACACGCCGACCGCCTCGGCCTCGCGGACGAAGCGGTGCAGCGACTTGTGCGCCGCCTCGAGCGAACGTCGCAGTTCGTCGTGCACCCAGGCGAGGGCGCTGAGATCGTCGCCGCGGTCGTCGCGGGTCGGGGGGCTGCTCGTCATTTTTTTCTGCTACTCGATCTTGAACCGGGCGACCGACTGCTTCAGCTCCTCCGCCGTTCGCGAGAGCTCGCGAACCATGTGCGCGGTCGAACGCGTGCCTTCGCCGGTCTGCTCGGTCACCGCGAAGATGTGCTGGATGTTGGTGGCCACCACGTTCGCCGACTGGGCTTCGCTGAGCGCCTGGCTCGAGATGTACTCGATCAGCTCGGTGAGCCGCCGCGAGACGCGGTCGATGTCGCCGAGCGCGGTGCCGGCCGCGTCCGACAGCCGCGTCCCCTCGACCACGCCCTGGGTCGAGCGCTCCATCGCGCCGACGGCGTCCTGGGTGTCGGTCTGGATCGTCTTGACGAGGGCGGCGATCTGCCGCGTCGCGTCGCCGGAGCGTTCGGCGAGCCGCTGTACTTCCTCGGCGACGACCGAGAAGCCGCGCCCCGCCTCGCCGGCCGAGGCGGCCTGGATCGCCGCGTTCAGCGCGAGCACGTTGGTCTGCTCGGTGATGTCGGAGATGAGCTCGGTGATCTCGCCGATCTCCTGCGACGACTCGCCCAGCCGCTTGATGCGCTTGGAGGTTTCCTGGATCTGGTCGCGGATCGAATGCATGCCGCCGATCGTCGCCTGGACCGCGCGCAGGCCTTCCTCGGCGGCGTCGCGCGATTGCCGCGCCACCGCCGCCGTTTCCTGCGCCTGCCCGGACACATCGTTGATGCGGCCGGCCATCTGCAGCACCGATTCGCCGGTGTCGCGGATCTCGCGCAGCTGCTCGCTCGAGGCGGCCAGCAGCTCGGTCGAGGTCGCCTCGACCTGCTCGGTGGTGTCGGTGACGCGGGCGGCGGTGCCCTGCACCTGCGCGACGAGCGTGCGGAGCTCCTCGACGGTGTAGTTGACCGAATCGGCAATCGCGCCGGTGATGTCCTCGGTGACGGTCGCCTGCTGCGTCAGGTCGCCCTCGGCCACCGCCTGCAGTTCGTTCATCAGCCGCAGGATCGCAGCCTGGTTGGCATCGTTGACCCGTTTGGCCTCGGACTGCTCTCGTTCGGCCGACAGGCGCAGCGTTTCGGTGGACGAGCGCCGGCCGGTCTGCTCGCGCACGTAGAGCCGCACCAGCCCCGAGCCGCCGAGCAGCAGCAGCAGCGCCGCCACCAGCGGCAGCGCCAGCAGCAGGCCGAAGCGGGTGTCGTCGAGCGGCGTCTCCCCGCGGCTGACCAGCCAGAGCGAGAACCCGGTCGTCGCGACGAGCCCGAGCACCCCGAGCACACTGACCGTCTTGAGGATCCGCTGCTGCGCCGCGAAGGAGCGCGAGCCGATCAGCGGCAGGCCGGCAGCAGGCGCCTCGGCGCGCAGCCGGGCGGCGGCGCCCCGGTTGGCGGTCGCGTCGGCGACCTCGGACGGCGCCGCCTCCGAAATGATCGAGCTGTCGGCGCCGGCATCGGGCTCCGCAGCGTGCTGCTGCGTCGAGACGTCGAAGGCCGGAACGGAGCGCCCGCTGCCGGCGCGCGGCGCGTACGACGCCGCGGACGGGGCTTCGACGGTCGGGTCCAGGTCGATCCCGGCGGGTTCCTTGCGGGTCGGCGCGGCGGTTTTGTGAAGTACGCTCATGATGCCTCGAGGGGTCGGGGTCCTGGGGTCGAGGCGGGTCGCCTCACGGGGTGGGACCGGGCAGGAATGACTCGGCCGACAGATCGACGAACCGGGCAGGCTGAAGGCGTTCGGGCATCCACGACGGTCAGTCCACGATCTTCAGGAACGTCTCGTCGTCGGCGAGGGCGGCCAGGCTCAGCGTCTGCCAGCAGCGCCCGGCGGCATCGCGCAGACGCCCGCCGACGAAGGTCGGGCGCGTCGCCGCGTCGTCGGCCTCCGGCGTCAGGTCGTTCTCGCCGCGCAGGCCGCAGAGGCGGTCGACCTGCAGCACGCAGTTGAGGTCGAGCGCCTGGTTGAAGCCGACGA
>CAZZWY010000223.1:0-4437 GCA_964657785.1 uncultured Acetobacteraceae bacterium | reverse complement strand
CGGCTCGTCGGCACGCACGCCGAGGAAGCCGGCCAGCTCGACGACACCGTGGAGATGCCCGCGCAGGTTGGCGACGCCGAGAAACCAGGCATGGCTGTGCGGCACCGGCAGGATGTCGGCGACGGGAAAGATCTCGCCCGCCTCGTGCAGCGGGAAGAGGAAACCCCGGCCGCCGGATTCGACCGCCAGCCACGACCGACCGCGCTCCTGGGTGCGGGCCGCCTGCAGGCGCTCGGCCAGCCGGGCCTGCAGTTCACGCAGCGCCTGTTTGTTGGCCATCCCGGATCAATCGAACGCGTGGATCTTCGCGACGAGCTCGTCGGCGTCGATCGGTTTGACGATGTAGTCGCGCGCGCCCTGTCGCATGCCCCAGACCTTGTCGGTTTCCTGGTTCTTGCTCGTGCACATGATCACCGGCACGTTCGCGAACCGCGGGTCGCGCGTGATCGCGCGGGTGAGCTGAAAGCCGTTCTGACCGGGCATCACCACGTCCATCAGGATGAGGTCGGGCCGCTCCTCGCCGAGGCGCCGCAGCGCCTCCTCGCCGTTTTCGGCAGTGCGCACGAGGTAGCCGCGCCGTCCGAGCAGGTCGGAGAGGTAGTGCAGTTCGGTCTTCGAATCGTCGACCAGCAGAATCTTCTGAATCGTCATGGTCCGGTCCTCGGGGACGCGCGGCGCGCGCTCGGGCGGCGGTGCGCTTCTCAAGCGCCACGGCGATGCTGGTGCACGGCCTGCAGCAACTGGTCTTTCGTGAACGGTTTGGTGAGGTAGGCTTCGGAGCCCACCATGCGCCCGCGGGCCTTGTCGAAGAGGCCGTCCTTGCTCGACAGCATGATCACCGGCACGCCGGCGAACTTCAGGTTGCGCTTGATGATCGCGCAGGTCTGATAGCCGTCGAGGCGCGGCATCAGGATGTCGCAGAAGATGAGATCGGGGTCGTGGTCGTTGACCTTCGACAGCGCGTCGAAGCCGTCCTCGGCCAGCAGGACGTGATAGCCGCCCTGCTTCAGGAAGATCTCGGCGCTGCGGCGGATCGTGTTGCTGTCGTCGATGACGAGCACCTTGATCCCGGCGGCCGGGTCGGACGGAGCCTGATTGCTCAAAAAGCGTTCTCCTCGACGACAAAGGGCCGCGGCGGGTGCCGCGCTCTACTCGGTGTTGTCGGCAGCGACGTCCGCTTCTGTAACGGTTTCGCGATCCGAGGCCTCAGCTTCTCAGATCTGGACCATCTCGAAATCTTCCTTGCGAGCGCCGCACTCGGGACAGGTCCAGTTCATCGGAACGGCTTCCCACGGGGTGCCTGGAGCGATGTCGTGCTCGGGATCGCCCTCGGCCTCGTCGTAGATCCAGCCGCAGATCAGGCACATCCAGGTTTTGGGTTCGCTCACGTTTGGTCGCCGCCCTCGTCGCTTGTCGCATCACTACAATGCGGCCAGATTGTATCCACGGGCCCTGTCGAAAATCCAAGTCCTTGTAGGCACCTGCACCACACTGCTCACGTCTGGCTAGAGGTACGGCGCGCTCGTTCGAACGCGCCCACAGACAGCTCTTTCCTCAGCGACGGACCCTTTCGATGACTGCCGAATCCGCTTCTTCCCCTTCTCCCGACACCGAGTCCGACGCCGACCCCAACGCGCAGGAACAGCCGGCACCCGCCTGCGTCATGAGCTTCAACGCGAGCGACCCGAGCGGCGCCGGCGGCATCGCCGGTGACGTCGCGACGATCAGCGCCATGGGCGCGCATGCGCTGCCGGTCGTGACCGCGATCGTGATGCGCGACACCGCGGAAGTCTTCGATCACCATGCGATCGACGCCGACGTGATCGCCGAGCAGGCGCGCAGCATCCTCGAGGACGTGACGATCGCCGCCTGGAAGGTCGGCTACCTCGGCGACGTCGAAGGCGTGAGCACCGTCGCCGAGATCCTCTCCGACTACCCCGACGTGCCGCTCGTCGCCTACATGCCGAACCTGTCGTGGGTCGAGGAAGACGACCAGCAGGCGTATCTCGACGCGTTTCGCGAACTCGTCCTGCCGCAGACCGAAGTGCTGGTCGGCAACCACCAGACGCTCACCGATTTCCTCCTGCCCGACTGGGACAACGAGCGCCCGGCCTCGCCGCGCGAACTCGCGGTGGCGGCCGGCGAGCACGGCGCCCGCCACGTGCTCGTCACGAGCGTGCTCGTGACGAGCGGCAAGACCCCCGAACAGTTCTTCGACAACGTGCTCGCCTCGCCGCAGGGCGCCATCACCGGCGAGAAGTTCGAGCGCTTCGAGGTGAGCTTCGTCGGCGCCGGCGATACGCTCTCTTCGGCGCTGGCCGCGCTGCTCGCGTCGGGTGCCGACCTGCACGCTGCTGTCGGCGAGGCGCTCGCCTTCCTCGATCAGGCGCTCGACGCGGGCTTTCGTCCCGGCATGGGCAACGTCGTCCCTGACCGCTTCTTCTGGGCGCTGCCGCCGGGCGAGGAGGACGAGGACGGCGACGCCGCCGGCGACCCGCCATCGAGCGTCGAAGAAGCGAACCCGCCGAAAGGGCCCCGCCATGTCCACTGAAACCACCAACGCCGCGCTTTTCGAACGCGCTCGACAGGTCATCCCGGGCGGTGTCAATTCGCCGGTGCGGGCGTTCCGGGCCGTCGGCGGCACCCCGCGATTCATCGCACGCGCCGAGGGCGCCTACCTGTTCGACGCCGAAGGGCAGCGCTACATCGACTACATCGGCTCCTGGGGGCCGATGATCCTCGGCCACGGCCACCCGGCCGTGCTCGAGGCGGTGCGCGCGGCCGCGGCCGACGGCTTGTCGTTCGGTGCGCCCACCGAGCGCGAGATCGAACTCGCCGAGGAGATCCTGAGCCTCGTGCCGAGCATGGACCAGGTCCGCCTCGTCAGCTCGGGCACCGAAGCGGCGATGAGTGCGCTGCGCCTCGCGCGCGGCGCGACAGGCCGCAGCCACATCGTCAAGTTCGACGGCTGCTACCACGGCCATGCCGATGCCCTCCTCGTGAAGGCCGGCTCCGGCCTCGCGACCTTCGGCCATCCGACCAGCGCCGGCGTGCCCCCGGAGGTCGTGCAGCACACGCTCGTGCTCGAGTTCAACAACGTCGCGCAGCTCGAGGAAGCGTTCGCGCTGCAGGGCGACTCGATCGCCTGCGTCATGATCGAGCCGATCGCCGGCAACATGAACTTCGTTCGCGCCTCGGTGCCGTTCATGAAGCGCCTGCGCGAGCTCTGCACGGCGCACGGCGCGCTGCTCGTCCTCGACGAGGTCATGACGGGCTTTCGGGTCGCCCTCGGCAGCGCGCAAAGCCTCTATGCCAAGGCGATTCCCGGCTTCGCGCCCGACATCAGCGTCTTCGGCAAGGTGATCGGCGGCGGCATGCCGCTCGCGGCCTTCGGCGCACGCCGCGCCATCATGGAGCAGCTCGCGCCGCTCGGGCCGGTCTACCAGGCGGGCACGCTTTCGGGCAATCCGGTCGCGACCGCCTGCGGCCTGGCGACCCTGCGCGAGATCCGGAAGCCGGGTTTCTTCGATGCGCTCGCCGCCCGCACGCGCCAGATGCTCGACGGCATTCTCGGCGCGGCGGCCGAGGCCGGCGTGCCGATGGCGGGCGACTGCGAGGGCGGCATGTTCGGCTTCTTCTTCGCGTCCCGCCTGCCGCAGAACTACGGCCAGGTGATGGACACCGACAAGGCGCGCTTCAACCGCTTCTTCCACGCCATGCTCGACCGCGGCATCTACCTCGCCCCGGCGCTCTACGAAGCCGGCTTCGTGAGCGCCGCGCACAGCGAGGCCGACGTGCGCGCGACCACCGCCGCGGCGCGCGAAGCGCTCGTCTGACGCAACGCCGATCCGCCCCGATGCACCTGCACATCCTCGGCATCTGCGGGACCTTCATGGGCGGCCTCGCGGCGCTCGCCCGCGAGGCCGGCCACACCGTCACCGGCTGCGATGCGAACGTCTACCCGCCGATGAGCGAGCAGCTGCGCGCCCTCGGCATCGCGCTGATCGAAGGGTTCGGTGCGGATCAGCTCGGCTTGAAGCCCGACCTCTTCGTCGTCGGCAACGTCGTCGCCCGCGGCAACCCCCTGATGGAAGCCATTCTCGACGCTGGCGCCGCCTACACGAGCGGGCCGCAGTGGCTCGCCGAACACGTGCTGCCCGGCCGCCACGTACTGGCCGTCGCCGGCACGCACGGCAAGACCAGCACGAGCGCGATGCTCGCCTGGGTGCTGGAGGCAGCCGGCCTCGCGCCGGGCTTTCTCATCGGCGGCGTGCCGATGAATTTCGGCGTCTCGGCGCGGCTCGGTCGCACCGATCCCGGGTCGCCTTTCGTGCTCGAGGCCGACGAATACGACACCGCCTTCTTCGACAAGCGCAGCAAGTTCGTCCACTACCGGCCGCGCACCGCGGTGCTCAACAACCTCGAGTTCGACCACGC
>CAZZWY010000222.1:6095-7086 GCA_964657785.1 uncultured Acetobacteraceae bacterium | reverse complement strand
AGGGCGTGGTGGTGCGACCGGCGCCCGGGGCCCGTCGCGGCGAATCCCCGATTCACGACATCCCGGGAGCGGCGGCCCGCCCGCCCGCGCCCGCCGGCGGCATGGCCGACGCATGAAGGGAAGCGGTCGCGCCGCCCTCGTCAACGACCGCCGGATGCCGGCGCCAGGCACGCGCCGACGCCGCGCCTGCGGCAAACCATCCCCAGCGCGAACAGGCCGGCCAGCAGGAACGCCCGGGTCTGCGGCTCGGGGACCGGTGCGGCGCTGAAGACCTCGAGCGCGACGAGGTTGGAAACCCAGCGGCCGGCCCGCACGTCGTTCGGCACGACCAGCCGGGCGAACCCCGCGGCACCGAGCGGCGCGCCGTCTTCCTCGTACGCGATCAGGTCGGGCTGGTTGCCGAACGCCGGGTCGAGCTCGCCGAGCGAGAACACCGCCTTGTAGCCGTCGCTGCCGGTCGCCACCGCGTAGTGGCCGAGCACATCGTTCTTGACGGCCGAATCGAGGCGCAGGCCGACCGACGCGTTGAGCAGGTCCCAGAAGCTCGCGCCGCCGTAGGTGTGGCCGCCGACCGTCACGGTGACTTTGGGCAGCGCCTGCAGCGCCGCGAGGTCGAACGCCGACGGCGCGGCGACCGTGCCGCTCACCCGGAACTGCGTCGAGGGCCCGCTGCCGGCGGCCTGCACCGTCGAGCCCGACGTCCGCACGTCGAGATTGACGAGGTTGGAGACGTAGCGGCCGCCCTTGACGTCGCCCGGCGCCGTGACCCGGGCGAAGCCGTCCGCGGCCAGCGGTGTCGAGACGCCCCGGACGGTTTCGGCGTAGGCCGCGAGATCGGGCCGGTTGCCGAAGGTCGGGCTCAGCTCGCCGAGCGAGAACACGCTGCGGTAGCCGTCGGTGCCGGTCGCGAGCACATAGCGGTCCAGCACGTCGTTCTTCACGCCCGGCCGGGTGACGATCCCCGCGCTGCCGAGGACGCTCCAGAGGCTGG
>CAZZWY010000222.1:3170-6085 GCA_964657785.1 uncultured Acetobacteraceae bacterium | reverse complement strand
TCTGCGGGGTCGTGCCGCTCGCGACCGTGTCGGCCTGCGTGAGCGCGGGAAGGGCACGCAGCGCGGCGGCGTCGAAGGTCTGCGGCGTGGTGACGGCGCCGCTGACGGTGAACTGCGTCGACGGCGCCGCCGCGGCGAGCGTGGCCGCGAGCAGCCCCAACGACAAGGCCAGCGCGCGGCTGGTGAAAGGGGTGGCCAGGAAGGGAAAGTGAGCGGGCATGTCGATTCCTTTATCGACATATTCTCACAAATACGTCGACCCGCTCGCACCGGACCTCGGGTCCCGCCCGCTACAGCCGAAGCGTCATGAAGGCGCTGTTCGGATCGTTCGTGTAGTCGGCGAACGGCCCGCAACGCTCGAACCCGACGCTCGCGTACAGACTTCGGGCCGGCTCGAACGCCGGCTGGGCGCCGGTCTCCAGGCTCAGCCGCTCGTAGCCGCGCGCGCGGGCCACGCCGATCACGTGCGCCAGCAGCGCCCGCCCGGCGCCCCGGCGCCGCTGCGCCTCGGGCGTGCGCATCGACTTGATCTCGCCGTGCTGCGCACCGAGCGCCTTGAGCGCGGCGCAGCCGAGCAGCACCGGGCCCTCCCAGGCCGTCCAGAAGGTGATGTCGGGCCGGCGCAGCTTCTCGAGGTCGAGGGCGTGGACGCTTTCGGGCGGCGAAATGCGCCGCATGTTCTGCAGATGCTCCTCGAGCAGCGCATGGATGGCCGGGCGGGTCAGGTCGTCGGTCTCGATGTGCATGATGGTTCGTCAGGTGGCTAGCCCGCGAGCAGTGCGAGCAGTCGCTTAAGGTCGGCGTCGCACGCACGTTCGGCGGTCGTCTCGACGCGGCGGTACAGCTCGATCACCTGGTGCCCGACGGCCGTGAGCGCGCTGCCGCCGCCGTGCATGCCGCCCTTGGCCGAGTCGACCGCCGGCTGCTTCAGCGAGCTGTTGAGTTGATCGAGCAGCATCCAGGCGCGCCGGTAGGACATGTCCAGGCGCTTCGCGGCGGCGGTGATCGAGCCGGTCTCGCCGATCGCTTCGAGCAGGGCGATCTTGCCCGGGCCGATCGCGATCAACGCGCCGTCGGTGATGCGCATCCGGAATCGGACGACGAGGGGCGGGGATTTTGGTTTCGTCGGCATGGGCGATGAGTGGTCGTGACGGCGTCCGCGGCGATCTCCGCCGCCCGATGGTAAAAGCAAGCGCCGCGGCCATCGCGGTCAACGCCGGACTTCCCGCATGTTGCAAGAGCTCGTCGACCAGTACGGCTACTTCGCGGTGATGATCGGCAGCCTGCTCGAGGGCGAGACCGTCCTGCTGCTCGCGGGCGTGGCGATCGACCGCGGCTACCTCGCCTTCTGGCCGGTGGTGCTGTTGGCGTTCGTCGGCGGCACGGTCGGCGACCAGGCGATCTTCCTGCTCGGCCGGCGCTACGGCGTGGCGCTGCTCGCCCGTTCGCCGAAATGGACGGCCCGCGCCCAGCCCGTGCATCGGCTGATCGAGCGGCATCAGGACGGCCTCATCGTCGGCGTCCGGTTCCTGTATGGCCTGCGACTGATCGGGCCGTTCGTGATCGGCATGAGCGCGGTCCCGGTGCGGCGTTTCGCGCTGCTCAACCTGCTCGGCGCGGCGATCTGGGCGCCGCTCGTCGTCGGCGTCGGTGTGATGTTCGGGCAGGCGATCGGCTGGCTGATCGACGATCTCGGGCACTACGAGGCGCTCGCGCTCGGCGCGGTCGTGCTCGTCGGGGGGGCGGTGGTCCTGATCCGGTCGAAGCGATCGGCGCGGGCGGCGCGCTGAGCGTGCCCGCTCCGACGTCCGCCCGAGGCATCGATTACGCTCCGGCCGAGTCGCCCCTAAACAAAGGACCTGCCGTGCCATCGACCCGTCGTTTCCGATCGCGCCTGGCCGCCGCCAGCGCCTGCGCTGCCCTCGGGATGGCGTGCGCCAGCCTGCCGGCGCGTGCGCAGGGTGTCGCCACGCCCGCCGTCGGCAGCGCGGCGCCGACCGCCGACAATGCGGTGATGCTGACGATCTTCCTGCGCCACGACCAGTCGCGGCCGTTGCGCGAACTCAACGAGCAGCTCGAACGTCAGGGCTTCTACAAGGCCTTCCCGCCGCCGGGCATGGAAGTCGTCAGCTGGCAGGTGGAGATGGGCATCGGCCAGGTCGTCACAGTGCGGCTGCCGGCGTCGCGGGTGCGCGAGCTCAACCGCGTGCTGGAGGACACCGCCTGGGGCGCCTACCGGACCGAGTTCTATCCCACCTACGACTACAAGGCGACCGGCCTGGCCGCGCACGACAAGGCCCAGTGAAGGGGCCGCGTTGGCGCGCGGTCTGAACTTTTCGAGGCGAACCGCCTCCGAACAGGCGGCGCGCCCCGGCCCGCCGACGACCCAGAGACCACGAACGATGAACATGACCAAACGCACGCTTCTCGGCACCACCGGCTCGGCCGCGCTCGCCTGGGCCGGCACCTGGCTCTTCGGCTCGACGGCCGGCAACGCCTCGGCCGCCGCGCCGGGCAAGTTCGAGGTCGCCTACAGCGACGACGAATGGAAGAAGCGCCTGAGCCCCAACGTCTACGCGATCCTGCGCCAGGAAGGCACCGAGCGGCCCTTCACCAGCCCGCTCAACGACGAGCACCGCGCCGGCAGGTTCGCCTGCGCCGGTTGCGGCCTGGACGCGTTCTCGTCGAAGACGAAATTCGACAGCGGCACCGGCTGGCCGAGCTTCTACCAACCGCTGCCGGATGCGGTCGGCGAGACCCGCGACTCGACCCTCGGCATGGTCCGCACCGAAGTCCATTGCCGGCGCTGTGGCGGCCACTTCGGCCACGTCTTCGACGACGGCCCGAGGCCGACGGGCCTGCGCTACTGCATGAACGGCCTGGCGCTGCGCTTCACGCCCGACGCCGCCTGATGT
>CAZZWY010000222.1:0-3160 GCA_964657785.1 uncultured Acetobacteraceae bacterium | reverse complement strand
GGTCGACCGACCGGCGCGCCCGTGCAGAAAGTCCTCGCCATGTCCCCGCACTCGATTCTCCAGACGCGCCCGCTCGGCTTTCCGTGGGAGACGATCGACCCGTTTCTCTTCTGCGTTCACCACGAAGATTTCTATCCGCGCGGCAACGCGGCGTTCGGCCCGGCCGCCTCGCTCGCCGGCCGCCAGATCGGCAGCGATTTCGCCGGCAAGGACGGCTGGCGCATGTACCACGGCACGACGGTACCCGGGTTTCCGGCGCACCCGCACCGCGGCTTCGAGACGGTGACCATCGTCCGCCAGGGCCTGATCGACCATGCCGATTCGCTCGGCGCCGCGGCGCGCTTCGGCAGCGGCGACGTGCAGTGGCTGACGGCGGGCAAGGGCATCGTGCACGCCGAAATGTTCCCGCTGCTCGACGCGGGGGCGCCGAACCCGGCCGAGCTGTTCCAGATCTGGCTCAACTTGCCGGCGCGCAGCAAGATGGCCGATCCGCACTTCACGATGTTCTGGTCGACGTCGATTCCGAACCTCGTCGCGGTCGACACCGAAGGCCGCACGACGCGCGTCGCCTGCATCGCCGGCCGCCTCCAGGGCGCGCGCGACCCGCTGCCGCCGCCGCCCGATTCCTGGGCGGCGCAGCCCGAATCGGACCTCGCCATCTGGACCCTCGCGATGGCCCCCGGCGCGCGCTGGACGCTGCCGGCCGCGCTCGGCGCCGGCACCCGCCGCACCCTCTACTTCTTCAAAGGCGCCGGCCTCGACGTCGACGGCCACCGCATCGACGCGCATTCGGCGATCGAATTGCGCGCCGGGCAGGCCGTCGACCTCGTCAACGGCGCCGAGGCGAGCGAATTCCTGCTCCTCCAGGGCCGCCCGATCGGCGAGACCGTGGCGCAGTACGGCCCCTTCGTCATGAACACCGAAGCCGAACTCAAGCAGGCCTTCGACGATTACCGCCGCACCGAGTTCGGCGGCTGGCCGTGGCCCGACAGCGGCCCGGTCCACGGCCCCGAACCCGGTCGCTTCGCGCGCCATGCCGACGGCCGTGTCGAGACTCGGGACGCGCTGCCGCAGGCGGAGCCCGCCGCCCGATGACACCGCGCCGTGTCCTCGTCACCGGGTTCGATCCGTTCGGCGGCGAGAACGTCAACGCGTCGTGGGAAGCCGTGCGGGCGCTCGAGGGCAGCGACCTCGGTGGCGCCGTCGTGTGCGCGCGGCGTCTGCCGTGCGTCTTCGGCGCCGCCCTCGAGGTGCTCTGCAGCGCGATCGATGAATTGCAGCCCGAGCTCGTCGTCGGCGTCGGCCAGGCCGGCGGGCGCAGCGAGATCTCGCTCGAGCGGGTCGCGATCAATCTGGACGACGCCCGCATCGCCGACAACGCCGGCGGCCAGCCGATCGACTCGTCGGTGGTCGACCGCGGCCCGGCGGCCTACTTCTCGACCTTGCCGATCAAGGCGATCGTGCGCGACCTGCGGAGCGCGGGCATTCCGGCCTCGGTCTCCAACACCGCCGGAACCTTCGTCTGCAACCATGTGTTCTACGGCCTGATGCACCGGCTGGCCGTGCCCGCCGGGAAGCGGCCTGTGCGCGGCGGCTTCCTCCACGTCCCGATGCTGCCGGCGCAGGCAGCGGTCCTCGGCGACGCACCCAGCATGGCGCTCGAGACGCTCGTCGCCGGCCTGCGCATCGCGCTCCGTACCGCCCTCTCGGTGACGCACGACATCGTCGAGACCGGCGGCCGCCTTCGCTGACGCGAGTCGAGTCGCCTCCCGAGGAACTCCCCGCTTGCCGCGGCGCGGCCGGCTGCTACAGTGATCTGCGGGGTCGCGCCCCGTCTTTCAGGAGGAGCAGCCGCATGCGGACCGGATGTCGTGCGTCGAGGGAGCCGGGCCTTGGAGGTCGGTGCGCCCGGGCGGCAGTGCTCGGCGCGACGCTCGTCCTCGGCGCCTGCGCGAGCCTCGACGCGGTGCGCGACTTCGGCAAGGCCGCGGCCGCGGTGTCGGTCTATCCGCAGGCCGCGACCGCCTACGCCGAGAGCGCCCGGACCAGCGCGCCGTTCGTCGCCGACTCGCCGGAATCGTTCGTGACGCGGGCGCAGCGCGAGGCGCAGGTCGACGATGCGCTTGCGCTGCATGCGGCGCTCGGCGCCTACTTCGCGACCCTCGCGCGGTTGGCGGGCGACGACGAGTTCTCGCTCGCGACCGCGAAGAGCGTCGCCTCGCAGGCTCGCACGGTCGCCTCTGACCGCTTCAGCCGGGCGGCCATCAACGCCTACGCCGGTCTCGGCCGGACGCTCGCCGCCTTCGCCGAAACCCCGGCACGCGGGCGCGCGGTCAAGGCGCTGGTCGCCGAGGCGGGGCCCGACGCGATGCGGGTGCTCGAGGCGCTGCGCCAGGTGGCGGTCGACTGGCGGGCACAGGTCGCGAACGACGCCCGGCAGGTCGACGACACCTTGAGCGTCGCGGTGCTGCCGGCCGACGTCGCGCCGCTGCTGCGCATCCTGGCGCGTGACCGGGAAGCCGAGCTCGCGCGCAGCTACGCCGCGACCTTGCGCAAGATGCGGGCGGCCGACACCGCGCTCGCGACGGTGCAGACGGCGCATGCCGAACTCGCGGCGCATCTGGACGAACTCTCGGGCGACCCGCTGCGGGCCCAGCTCCGGCGCGCCGCCGCCGAACTGCGCGGCGTCGATGCGATGCTGGCCTCATGGCGCTGAAGCGAAGCGGCCCCCTGGAGACGCCGTCATGACAACCCCCGCCCTGCAGACCCCGGACGAGGTGCGCGCCGTCGCACAGCTGCTGTCGAAGGCCGCCGACGCCTACAACACCCGGCTCAAGGCCGAAGCCGCCACGCTCTCGAGCGGCGATGTCTTCGCGCGGCTGCAGGAAGAGCAGCGCCTGCGCGGAATCGCTAATCAGCTCTACTTCGAGGCGTCGCGGCGCACGCTCGCGGCGGCGGTCGACGATCAGGCCGCGCTCGAGGCGACGCTCGCCGACGCGGCATCGAAGTTCGCCGAGGTCGAACGGTCCGCGCAGGTCTTCGAACTCGTCGCGGACCTGCTGGTGCTCGGCGGCGCGATCGTGTCGGGCAAGCCGACGCCCATCCTCGCGGCGCTCAACGAAGTTCGCCAGGACGTGGCGGCGGACCGCAAACAAGCCGG
>CAZZWY010000221.1:0-7113 GCA_964657785.1 uncultured Acetobacteraceae bacterium | reverse complement strand
CGATCGATCGTTGCCAGGGTTGCAATCCGGGTCTCCTGTGAATGAAAAGCTCGCGACGCCGCGCGTGCAGATCGAGGCGCACGAAGCCGCCGCCGGACGGTAGGCGGCCGCACGTCGACGCGCGCTTGGGGACATCCCGGACGTGGTGCGAATCCGACGCGAGCCCGACGTTCGGGCGGTTCCGGAAGGGTCGATCCGGCGCCCCGCCGAGGGGACGCGGCAAGACGAGGACGATCTTCGCGACCGGCCTGCGCAACCCCAGCGGCTTCGACTGGGAGCCCCGATCCGGCCTCCGGCTGCGAAGCGTAGATCGTTATTCGGCGGTTCCGGGCTCGGCCATCTTGCGATGCTGCTCGGCGAGCATCGTCGACGGGACGATGCCCGCGAGCTTGGCCTGGATCTTGTTCTTCAGCCCCGCGACCACGTCGGCGTCGCCCGCCATCATCGCGTCGTAGCCGGCCTTCGCGACATCCGCCGGATCGTCCTTGCCATCGTCGGCACCGACCTTGGTGTCGAGCATGTCGGCGCGCCGGAAGAAGTCGGTGTCGGTGGGGCCGGGCATCAGGCAGGTCACGGTGACGCCGCTGTCCTTCAGCTCGTTGCGCAGCGCCGCGGAGAACGAATCGATGAAGGCCTTGGTGCCGTTGTAGACCGCCTGGAAGCTGCCCGGCATCAGCCCGGCGATCGAGCCGGTGATGAGGATCCGCCCGGCCTGCGCTGCGCGCATGGCGATGCCGACCTTGTGGATCAGGTAGAGCGTGCCGGTGACGTTGGTGTCGATCACGCTGCGCACTTCGTCGAAGTCCTGGTCGAGGAACGCCCGGCCGAGACCCTGTCCGGCGTTGGCCATCAGGACATCGACCCTGCGTCCGCCGATCGTTGCGAGCAGCGATTCGACGCCCTTGGCGACGCTCAGGTCGGCGGTGACTCCCACCACCGACACGCCGGTGGACTGGAGTTGCGAGACGGCGGCATCCACGCCCTGATCGGCGGCGATGACCAGGTCGTGGCCGTTGCCGGCGCACAGCTTGGCGAGTTGAAAGCCGATGCCGGAGGAGGCGCCGGTGATGACTGCGAGGGGGCGAAGGGATGTCGACATCGAGGGCTCCTGAGGTGCGTTTCCCGACGTGCCGGGAGGAAGCACCGATGCTTCGCGAACGCCGGCATGCCGATCGTCAGGCGGCCCTGGCGAGGCGCGTAGGACGGCAGGCCGTCGATCGCACGCGGCAGACGGACCATGCGCCGCCAGCGGCGCCCGGGACTGCCAAGACGCGCGTCAGGTCGCTTTGAGCGCGGTCAGCCGCGCCTCGTCGCCTCGGGCGGGCGCCACCCTGACGGCCAGGACGCACAGTGCGCCCAGCAACAGCAACCCGGCCAGCATGTGCAGGCCGGCGTCGGTGGATTTGGTCGCGTCCTTGATCAGCCCGATCAGGTAGGGGGCGGCGAAGCCGGAGAGATTTCCGAACGAGTTGATGAGCGCGATGCCCGCCGCCGCCGCGGTGCCGCCCAGGAAGGCGGTCGGCAGGCCCCAGAAGACCGGCAGCGTCGCCATGATGCCCATCGTCGCCAGGGTGAGGCCGGCCATCGACAGGGTCGGATCGGCACGGAACGCGACGCTGATCAGCAGACCCGCCGTACCGGCGACCCCGGCGGCCGCCGAATGCCAGCGGCGGTCGCCGGTGCGGTCCGCGCTGCGCGCCATCAGGTACATCGCGACCACGCCGAAGGACCACGGAATCGCGCTGAGCAGGCCGACGTCGAGCGGATCGGCGACGCCGAGTGCCTTGATGATCGTCGGCAGCCAGAAGCTGACGCCGTAGAGGCCCGAGACGAAGCAGAAGTACACCAGCGCCAGGAGCCAGACGCGCGGGTTGGCGAAGACGGCCCAGGCGCTGCCCGGCGCGCGGGTCGTCTCTTCCGCGGCGATGTCCCTGGCGATCAAGGCGCGCTCCTCGGCGCTCAGCCACTTCGCCTCCTGCACCCGGTCCTGCAGGCCGAACAGCACGAAGATCCCGAGCAGCACCGAGGGTGCGCCCTCGAGGACGAAGAGCCATTGCCAGCCGGCCAGCCCGTGGACGCCGTTCATGCCCTTGAGGATCCAGCCGGACAGCGGCCCGCCGAAAATTCCCGCGCATGCCACCGCCGCCATGAAGAGCGAGGTCGCGCGACCGCGGCGTTCGGCCGGATACCAGTACGTCAGATAGAGAATGATTCCGGGGAAGAAGCCGGCCTCCGCCGCGCCCAGGAGAAAGCGGATGACGTAGAACGAGAGCGGTGATGTGACGTACACCATCGCGGCCGACAGGACGCCCCAGCTGATCATGATCCGCGCGATCCACTTGCGCGCGCCCAGGCGGTGCAACAGGACATTGCTGGGCACCTCGAGGACGAAGTAGCCGATGAAGAAGATGCCCGCGCCGAGGCCGTAGACCGCCTCGCTGAACTGGAGCGCGCCCTGCATCTGCAGTTTCGCGAAGCCGATATTGACGCGGTCCAGGTAGGCGGCGATGTAGCAGATGAAGAGCAGCGGAATCAGTCGCCAGCTCACCTTGCGGTACACCTGTTCGGCGAACGTCGACGGCGCATCGAGCGCGGCCTGCGAGTGGGCTTGGGGCAAGTGTCGTCTCCTTGTCGGCGGGTCCCGGACCGACGCCGGTGCATCGTCCCTCCCGCGATTTCGCCGGGCTGAAGCCAGAATAGGGAGCGGCCTGGTGCCTGTCAAACAGGTTGTAGACGACCTCGGGAAAGCACCGATTGGCCTGCGAGAGCGTCGAGGCCCGGCGGGCCCCGCGCCCTCGGAGGTAGGTCTTCACCGCGGTTTTCCGGCGCGGCCCGGGGCGTGTTGGGTCGGGTTTCGACCGGCCAGCGTTCGAACCGCGGACCGCGACAATAGTCGTGGCAGGATCGACCGCCCGGGCGCAGGCGCCTTGCAACCAGGAGTCGCGACATGAAGATCACCGTCGAGAAATGGGTCGCAGCGCCCGTCGAGGCGGTCTGGCACGCCTGGACCACGCCCGAGCACATCCGGCAATGGAACGCAGCGTCCGAAGACTGGCACACGACCAAGGCTTCGGTCGACCTGCGCGTGGGCGGCAGCTTCTCGTCCCGCATGGAGGCCAAGGACGGCAGCATGGGGTTCGACTTCGGCGGAACCTACACGAAGGTCGTGCCGCACAGCCTGATCGAAGCGTCGTTCGGCGAACGCACGCTCCTGGTCGAATTCATCACCGGTCCCGAAGGCGTCACGGTTCGCGAGACGTTCGACGCCGAATCCACGCACGCCGTCGAGCAGCAGCGTGCCGGCTGGCAGGCGATTCTGGACAACTTCGCCCGGCATGTCGAAAGCGCGGGCCGAGTCTCCTGAGGCTCGGCGGTTCCTGCGAGCCCGACCATGACCGTCGACACGTCAGCCTTGCGCATACGGCCTGCAGTGCCGGACGACGCCGGCGCGCTGCTCGGCATCTGCGCGCCGATCGTCGAACGCACGGCACTCCAGCCCTCCCGTACCGACGGTTCCGATTCGTCATGACGATGCCTTCCTTGCCGCCGATCCCGAACAGCGAGCGCCTCGTCGTCGTCGTCGGCGCGTCGGGGGTCGGCAAGGACAGCCTGCTGCGCGCCTGGCGCGCGACCCTGGACCCCGCCGAGGCGCATTTCGTCCGGCGCGTCATCACCCGGGCACCCGACCCGAACGAAGACCACGAGGCCGTTACCGAGACGGTGTTCGACCGGCTCCGCGACGGCGGCGGTCTGGCGACCTGGTGGCCCGCGCACGGCCTGCGTTATGGCGTCCGTCTCGAGGAACTCCGGGCGCTCGGGCGGGGCGCCTGGGCGATCGTGAACGGGTCGCGCGCGCACCTGCCCGCGCTGCGAGGCCAGGCGCCGGCGCTGCGCCTCATCGAGGTCGTGGCATCCGTCGAGGTGCGCGGCGCCCGGCTGATTTCGCGCGCCAGGGAGGATGCATCCGCGCTGCACTCGCGGCTGCAGCGGCGTATCGACGCGCCCCTGGAGGCCGACCTCACGGTCGTCAACGACGGTGCGCTCGAAGACGGCGTCGAGGCCTTGCGAAAGGGATGGCGACGCTGGCTCGACGGCGGGGCCGCCGAGCGCTGAACCCGCGCCGGCCGTACTGCCGTCGAGCGGGCGACGAGCGCCGCGTTCTGCCGCGGGCCGTCGGTCCTCGGATGCCGGCACCGGCGCCTCGATCTTGACCATCGACCGGTGCAGGTGACTCGCCCCTTCGCCTCACCCGGCGGGGCCGGCGCTGCCTGACTCTCGGGCAGGAAATCAGCGTGGCGCAGCGGCTGGAGCGGCCTCGAGCAATCGCGCCGTCTCGACCTGATGGGTCTGGCGCGCGATGTCGAGCGCCCTCAGCCCCCTGTCGTCGCGCGCGTCGGTGCGTGCGCCGCGCGCGAGCAGCAGCTCGACGACCTGCGGCTGGCCCTGGCCGGCGGCCCACATCAGGAGCGTCAGGCCGTGCGCATCGACGCCGTTGATGTCGATGCCGCTGCCGAGCAGCGCATCGACGACCGCCGCAAGCCCGCGCGCGGCGGCGTAGACGGCGGCGGTCTTGTCCAGGCGATCCACCGGGTCGGTGCGCGCACCCGCGGCGAGCAGCCGCCGCACGAGGCCGTCGTTGCCGGCGTAGCTCGCCGCCATCAGCGGCGTCACGCCTTCGATCGAAGCGAGTGCGATGTCGCCCCCGCGGGCGAGCATCAGCTCGGCGAGCGCGAGGTCGCCCTTCTCGCAGGCGATCAGCAGCGGCGTCTTGCCGAGCCGGTTGCGCGGGTTCGGAACGGCGCCGCGGTCGAGGGCGCTGCGCGCTTTCTCGACGTCGTCCTGGCGCGCCGCCACCAGTAATTGCGCATTCAGGTCCGGATTGTTCTCGGCCTGTGCCAGGGCCGGCGCCGGGACGAAGCCGAGCCAGGCGCCCAGCGCCAGGAGCCCGGCGACCGCGAGCGACTGCCCATATGACCATCGGCCTATACCGGGACCGTTGTCGACGCCGCTTTTGCAAGCGATTGCTGTTCCCATTCCGACCCGTTCTGGTTAATCTGGCGGCCGCGCAGGCGCCGACTCGCGTTTGCCGCAGGGGCGCCGCTCGGCGACCTTTCTTCGGACTCGCCGGTCACGCCAGCGCCCATGATGCCGCGTCGGCGCCGGTGCCACCAGACGCAGGAGCAGAGAATGCAGGACGAACAGACGACAGGCCGATGCACGTTGCCGGCCACCTTCGCAGCGGCGTTGCTCGGGCTCGCCGCGGCGACCGCGGCGATCGCGCAACCGGAGATCGCCGGCGGGGCCAACGCGGTGGCCGGCGGGCCGGTGCCGCGATCGATCACGGTCTCGCAGCAGCAGCTCGACGGCGCCGACAGCGACGGCGTCAACTACCTGCAGTCGAACATGAACTATGCGCAGACGCGCTACTACCCGGCCAGGCAGATCGATACGTCGAACGTCGCGAAGCTGAAGCCCGCGTTCCTGTTCCAGACGGAGGTGCTCGAGTCGATGGAGACTGCGCCGATCGTCGTCGACGGCATCATGTACATCACGACGTCGTACAACCACGTCTACGCGCTCGACGCCGCGACCGGCAAGGAGTTCTGGCACTACAAGCACAAGCTCGGGTCGGTCACGACCTACTGCTGCGGCCCGAACAATCGCGGCGTTGCGGTGATGGGCGACCGGCTCTACATGGGCACGCTCGACGCCAAGCTGATCTCGCTAGACGCCAAGACCGGCAGGGTGGTCTGGTCGACCCAGATCGCCGACCCGGAGGACGGCTACTCGGAGACGATGGCGCCGGTCGCCGTCGACGGCAAGATCCTCATCGGCACCAACGGCGGCGAATACGGCATCCGCGGCTTCGTCAAGGCCTACGACGCGAAGGACGGCAAGCTGCTCTGGTCGTTCGCGACCGTGCCGGAGAAGGGCCAGGAAGGCGTCTTCGCCACGAAGGATGCGACGAATCGCGACCTGCACCGCGACATTGCCGCCGAGAAGGCGCAGCTCGCCAAGTCGAGCGACTTCTACAAGACGCTCGGCGGCGGCGTCTGGATGGCGCCGGCGGTCGACAAGGAGTCCAACACCGCATTCTTCGTCGTCGGCAACCCGAGCCCCGACCTCTACGGCGCCGAGCGCCCGGGCGACAACCTCTACACCGACTCGATCGTCGCCGTCGACCTCTCGACCGGTGCCTACAAGTGGCACTTCCAGTACGTGCCGCACGACGTCTGGGACCTCGATGCCGTCTCGCCGGTGGTGCTCACCGAAGCGATGGGCAAGGACGGCAAGATGAGGAAGGTCGCGATCCATGGCGGCAAGACCGGCCATGTCTACGTCCACGACCGTGCGACCGGCGAGCTGATCCGCTACAGCGAGGCGATGGTGCCGCAGGAGAACATGTGGGTGCTGCCGACGAAGGACGGCGCGCGCATGCTGCCGGGCGCCAACGGCGGCGTCGAATGGAGCCCGATGGCGATCAACCCGACGCTTCGGCTCGCCTACGCCGCCAATCTGCACCAGCCGATGACCTACCACGTCGCCGATGCGAAGTACCCAGGCGGCAAGCTCTGGCTCGGCGGCGCGTTCAAGGTGATCGCGGGTGAAAAGCAGTGGGGTCGCCTCGCGGCGGTCAATCTCGACACCGGCAAGATGGCGTGGAAGTTCGACACCGAACAACCGCTGATCGGCGGTGTGCTCGCGACCGCCGGCGGCCTCGTCTTCAACGGCGAAGGCAACGGCCTCTTTCGCGCCTTCGACGCGGCCAACGGCAAGATGCTCTGGGAGTACCAGTGCGGTGCGGGCGTAAACGCGCCGGCGGTGTCGTACATGGCCGGCGGCAAGCAATACGTCGCGGTGGCCGCGGGGGGCAACACCCAGCTCGACTTCAAGCGTGGCAATTCGGTCGTCGTGTTCGCCCTGCCATGAGCGCGAACCTGTCGCGAACCAGGCGGGTGGCTTTCGTCGCCGGGCTGCTGCTGTCGCTGACGCCGTGCGTGCTGCCGATGGTGCCCATCCTGTCGTCGATCATCGTCGGCCAGGGCGATCGGGTGACGCGCTGGCGCGGCTTCACGCTCGCGCTGGCCTACGCGCTGGGCATGGCGCTGCTGT
>CAZZWY010000220.1:0-7160 GCA_964657785.1 uncultured Acetobacteraceae bacterium | reverse complement strand
CTCGACCCACTCGGGCTCGATGCGCGCGACGCGCGCCCGCGAGCGCTCCTTCAATTCCCGGGTCTCGCCGGGCAGCGAGAGGAAGGTGCCGCTGGACTGCTCGCCAGCAATGACCTGGGCGATTTTTTCCGAAGCGACCGAGCTTTCGACGAAGTAGCGCGCGGTGAATTCGGCGCGGGGGTCGGAGTGGTTCATGCGCTGTGAGGTTTTCTCTGCGGTGATCCGAAGAGTAGGTGCCACCCAGCAGTAGGACAATCGATATGATTTCCGCGCACTGTCATGGAATTTCACAGCATGTACGGGTTCACCCGAACCTTGTAGACCCTGCTTGAGCTCGCCACTCCGCCTGTCGCTGAACGCTCTTCGCGCCTTCGAAGCGACAGCCCGCCTGCGCAGCTTCAGCGCTGCAGCGGAGGAACTGTCGGTCACGCACGGCGCCGTGAGCCGCCACATCCGGATGCTCGAGGACTCTGTGGGGCTGGCGCTCTTGAAGCGCACCGCGCAAGGTGCCGTGCCGACCCCCGAGGGACAGCGCTTGGCAGACGGCCTGTCGACCGCCTTCAGCGTCATTCAGTCGAGCGTGGAGCAGCTCAAGCCCGGGCCGCTGACCTTGGCGTGCTCCGAGTCGATCATGATGTACTGGCTCCTGCCCCGACTGAACCGCTTCAAGGACGCCTTTCCGGAGGTCGAGCTTCGCTTCAACATGAGTCACGGCCCGGTCGACTTCGCTCGCGACAATGTCAGCGTCGCGATTCGCCTGTCTTCGATCGAGGCGCCCAAGGACGTGGTGCGGATCGACGTGGCGCCGGAATGGGTCGGGCCGGTGTGCTCGCCCCACTACCTGCGTCAGAAACGGATCGCGTCGGTGACCGACCTCGCGCGTGCCAAGCTGATGGTGTCAAGCACCCGGCCGAGCGCATGGGACGACTGGGCACGTTGCAGCAACCAGGCGGACATGGCGTTGCACGTCGACGAGGTCTTCGAGCACTTCTACTTGCTGATCCAGGGCGCACGCTGCGGCCTCGGGGTGGCGAACGTGCCTCGCATGCTCGTGCGCGACGACCTGACGAGCGGAACGCTGGTGGCACCGCTCGCCTTCGTGCGCGGCCCGAACCGCCTGTCGATCTGGATCGCGCCCCACCTCAGCCGGCGGTCGGATGTCGTCAAGCTGGTCGACTGGCTGCACGACGAACTCCGGGCTACAGAGCCGTGATTCGGTGTGCTAAACGCGCTGGCATTCCTCGCAGCGGTAACGGCGAGATAGGGTCGACAGAAACGCTGGACGGCTAGTACCCGGTGCGGGTACGTCGGGCTGCTCTGGCAGGGATCGCCAGTTCGCCGCAGAACTGGAAAGCTGACGCTCGCAGCGGTGCCTTACCGAACGACCGCTCCCTCAGGTCACCGCCGGCGCGAGTCGACCCGTTGCGGTCGGTCGTCAACTTCGAGAGCAGCCGGCCACCCGGCTACCCCTTGCTCGCCGCCGCCTGCTGCGAGAACGAGAGCGCGACGAAGTCCACGAAAGCTCTTACGCGGGCAGCTAACTGATGCCGTTGCGGATACACGGCGTGGATGTCGGCGTCCGGCGTGTGGTACTGCGGCAATACGTGCACCAGGCGGCCGTTGCGCAGGTAACGTTCGATGTCCCACTCGGCCCCATCAAAATGCCGTGTCCATCGTGTGCCCAGTTGACGGCGATCTCGCCGTCGTTGGTTGTCAGGTTGCCGCTAGTCTTCACGGCCTCGGTTGTCGTACTCTTTCCTCGGCCGCTGGCCAGGCGCCAAACGCCGTACGCCTCTTCACCCTGCCGGATGCCGATGCAATTGTGCTTGGTCAGGTGGTTCGGAACCTTCGGCATGCCGTGCTTTGCCAAGTAGGCGGGTGACGCGCAAAGCAACCTGCGGTTCGGAGCGATGTGGCGCGAGATGACGCGCGAGTCTGGAGGCGCACCGAAGCGGATGCAAACATCGACCGCATCCTCGGTCAGCGGCGGCGGGTTCACCGAGAGCTGCAGTTGCACCTCGACTTGCGGATGCTTGCGCACGAAGCGCGAGATCAGCGGCGCCACGTGGCTGCGGCCGAAACCCGTCGCGTTCACCCGTAGCAGACCCTTCGGCGTGGCCTTGGCAACCCCAAGCAATTCCTCCATCCCATCGATCTCGCCCAGGATGCGCCGCGCACTTTCCAAGTACAGCTCGCCTTCGGGCGGCAGGCTCATGCGCCGTGTCGTTCGCACCACCAGCGAGACGCCCAGACGCGACTCCATCTGCGAGAGGTGCTTGCTCACCGCCGGGGTGGTGAGCCCCATCTCGCGCGCCGCTGCGCTCAAGCTGCCGGCGCTGGCCAGCGACGAGAAGAAGCCGAGATCGGCAGGCTGGATGCCACTGCTCATGACCGTCTCCCTATTGAAGTCAGGTTAACGATGGATTCACTTTACCGGCGAGCCAACGAGGCGTCCAGTTCTTACAGTCTCTTCGCAGCACCTCAAACCTCACTCAACCCACTGACGGAGACACCATGAAGACATACTCAATCGCAACCATTCCTGGCGACGGCATCGGCAAGGAAGTCGTTCCTGCCGGCCAGCAAGTGCTGGAGGCCCTTGCTCAATCGAGCAGCGCGTTCCGCTTCGAGTTCGAAAACTTCGACTGGGGCGGCGACTACTTTCGCGAGCACGGCGTGATGATGCCGGAGGACGGGCTGAACGCGATCCGGAACAAGGACGCGATCCTGTTCGGTTCGGCGGGCGACCCGCACATCCCCGACCACATCACGCTGTGGGGCCTGCGCCTGAAGATCTGCCAAGGCTTCGACCAGTACGCCAACGTGCGGCCGACGCGCATCCTGCCCGGCATCGACGGTCCGCTGAAGCGCTGCGGTCCGGGCGACCTGAACTGGGTCATCGTGCGCGAGAACTCGGAAGGCGAATACTCGGGCGTCGGCGGCCGCGTGCACCAGGGCCACCCGATCGAAGCGGCGACCGATGTCTCGATGATGACCCGCGCCGGCGTCGAACGCATCATGCGCTTCGCCTTCAAGCTCGCCCAGTCGCGCCCCCGCAAGCTGTTGACGGTCATCACCAAGAGCAACGCGCAGCGCCATGCGATGGTGATGTGGGACGAGATCGCGCTGCAGATTTCCAAGGAGTTCCCGGATGTCACCTGGGACAAGGAACTCGTCGACGCATCGACTGCCCGCATGATCAACAAGCCGGCCACGCTCGACACCATCGTCGCGACCAACCTGCATGCCGACATTCTGAGCGACCTGGCGGCTGCGCTCGCCGGCAGCCTGGGCATCGCGCCCACGGGCAACATCGATCCTGAGCACCGCTATCCGTCGATGTTCGAGCCAATCCACGGCTCGGCGTTCGACATCATGGGGAAGGGCTTAGCCAATCCGGTCGGCACCTTCTGGTCGGTCGTAATGCTGCTCGAACACCTCGGCGAGTTGGATGCCGCCCAACGGGTCATGGCCGCCATCGAGCAGGTCACCGCCAACCCCGCGCTGCACACCCGCGACCTCGGCGGGAAGGCAACGACTGCGGAGGTCACACAGGCGGTTTGTGAGTTGCTCGGCGCCAGCGCCCAGCGCAAGGCCGCCTGACCGCCAGAGCCCGGCCTCATGCGGGGCTGAGGGATTCATCGGTTTCAGGGGAGCGGCGACCAGCGCCGTTCCCCACCCCCAAACAGCCGCCAAGGGCTGTCGGGCAACCCACGCCTCAAGCCAATCGACAGGAGACAAATCATGCGTTGCTTCTTCGAAAAGCTCTACGTCCAGGTCCTCATCGGCGTCTTCGCCGGTGTGGCGCTGGGCTTCTTCGATTCCAACCTCGGCGTGGACGTGAAGCCGCTCGGCGACGTGTTCATCAAGCTGATCAAGATGGTGTTCGCACCCATCATCTTCGCGATGGTGGTGCTCGGCATCGCGAAGATGGAAAACATGAAAGAGCTCGGACGCGTTGGCACGCGGGCGTTGATCTATTTCGAAGTGATGTCGACGTTCGCGCTCGGCCTCGGGCTCCTGACCGTCAACCTCGTGGGGCCCGGCGTCGGCATGAACGTGGACCCGGCCACGCTCGACACGAAGGCCATCGCCAACTACACCGCCGCCTCGGCAAAGCCGGTCGGCTTCGTCGACTTCCTGGTGAACATGGTGCCGAACAGCATCGTCGACGCGCTCGCCAAAAACGACATCCTGCAGATCCTGGTCTTCGCGATCCTGTTCGGCGTGGCGCTGTCGCACATCGGCCCGCGGGCCAAGCCGGTCGTCGCGGTGCTCGACTCCTTCATCGACGGCATCTTCGCGGTCGTCGGCATGATCATGCGGCTCGCCCCGCTCGCTGCCTTCGGCGCGATGTCGTTCACGGTGGGCAGATACGGCCTGGGCTCGATCGTCTCGCTCGGCAAGCTCATGGGCACGATGTATGTCACGTGCTTCCTGTTCGTCGCTGTGGTGCTGGGCTTCATCTCATGGCTCTCGGGCTTCAGCCTGTGGAAGTTCCTGAAGTACATCAAGGACGAGATCTTCACCGTGCTCGGCACCAGTTCATCCGAATCGGTCGTGCCGCAGCTGATGAAGAAGCTGGAGTTCGCCGGTGTCTCGAAGTCCGTCGTCGGCCTGGTCATTCCTTCGGGCGTGACCTTCAACCCCGACGGTCAGTGCATCTACTACACGATGGCCGCGATCTTCATTGCCCAGGCGACCAACACGCCGCTGACCTTCATGGACCAGCTCGTGATCCTCGGGGTGCTGACCATTACGTCGAAGGGCTCCGCCGGCGTCACCGGTTCAGGCTTCATCACGCTGGCCGCCACACTGGCGTCGATGGGCAAGATCCCGGTGGCCGGCATGGTGCTGCTGCTGGGCGTGGACCGCTTCATGTCCGAGGCACGCGCCATCACCAACACGATCGGCAATGCGGTCGGAACGGTGGCGATCGGCCGCTGGGTCGGTTCCGTCGATCGTGTTCGCCTGGCGCAGGTGCTCGACGGCCAGATCACCGAAGATCTTCACGCGCTGTACGAAGTCCCTGCAGCGACCGAAGCCGACGCCAGCAACGTGCAGCCAATGGTGACCTCGCGTGTCGCGGCCTGCCTTGGTCAGGAGCCCCTGTCATGTCAACCGATCCACGCCAACTGCTGCGCGACATGTTCGATGCCGCTGTCGCCGCCGCCCAACCCGCGCTGTGCGTCCCTCGTCACCTTCCTGCTACTCCCAAGGGTCGTCTCATCGTGATCGGCGCAGGCAAGGCGTCGGCAGCCATGGCCCGCGCCGTCGAAGATCACTGGGAAGGCCCGCTCTCCGGCCTGGTGGTCACCCGCTACGGTTATTCGGTGCCGTGCAAGCACATCGAGATCGTCGAGGCGGCGCACCCTGTTCCGGACGCTGCCGGTGAAGCCGCGGCGAGACGGCTCTTCCAGGTCGTCGAGGGACTGACAGCCGACGATCTGGTGCTCTGCCTTGTCTCGGGCGGTGGCTCAGCGCTGCTGCCGCTCGCCTTGCCAGGTCTCACGCTCGACGACAAGCAGGCGCTCAGCCGCGCATTGCTCGCCAGCGGTGCGAGCATCAGCAAAATGAACTGCGTGCGCCGGCATCTGTCGGCGATCAAGGGCGGTCGCCTCGCGGCGGCATGCCGCCCCGCGCGTGTCGTGAACCTGCTTTTGTCCGACGCTCCAGGGGACGACCCGATCGACATTGCGTCGGGGCCGACCGTCGCCCATCCGACCACCTGCGCCGATGCGATGAGCATCCTGCGGCGTTACCAGATCGATGTGACGCCTCGTGCCCTCGACCTTCTAAAAAGTGGTCAAGGCGTCGACAAGCTCACGTACGAGATGGCGGTGCTCAAGCGGCTGAAGTTCGCCGCCACCAGCGAGCGCTTCGCCAGCACCCTGGCCCCGGCGCAGAAGAGCCTGCTGGAAGAGACGCTGGACGCCGACCTGGCCGAGCTCGAGCGGGAGATCGAGCGCGAGCGCGGTCAGGCTGACGACAAGGCCAAGGACAAGACCGAGAAGAAGACGCCCAAGCGCACCCCGCGGCCGCCGCACTTGCCGCGCCACGATGTGCCGCACGAGCCGGCCGACACCAGTTGCGGCTGCGGGCAGCCGATGCAGCGCTTCGGCGAGGACGTGGCCGAGCGGCTGGACTACCAGCCCGGCGTGTTCAGCGTGGAGCGCCATGTGCGCGGCAAGTGGGCGTGCCGGTGCTGCGAGAAGATCGTGGCAGGCGCCGGTGCCTGCACACGTCATCGACAAGGGCATCCCGACGGCTGGGCTGCTGGCACACCTGCTGGTCGCGAAGTTCATGGATCATCTGCCGCTGTACCGGCAGGAGTACATCTTCGAGCGCGCCGGCCACCTGATCGCGCTCTCGACCCTGGCGCAGTGGGTGGGCGAGTGCGGCGCACCGCTGCAGCCGCTGGTGCAGGCACTGGCCGACGAACTGCGACGCCATGTCGTGCTGCACGCCGACGAGACGCCGGTGGCCATGCTCAAACCCAAACACTTGCACGACGGCAAGACGCACAAGGCCTACATCTGGTCGTACTGCACCCCGTGGACAGCGACATTGCCCAGCTGACCGCCGAGCTCGAGCAGGCCGCCGGCGACAAGCCGGACGAGAAGGACAAGAAGACCAAGCAGAGCCCCAAGCGCGAGCCGCTGCCGCCGCACCTGCCGCGCCGCGACGTGCACCACGAGCCCGAGAACACCGCCTGCGACTGCGGGTGACAGATGAAGCGCATCGGCCAGGACGTCGCCGAGCGGCTGGACTATGAACCCGGCGTCTTCAGCGTCGAGCGTCACGTGCGAGGCAAGTGGGCCTGCGCGCACTGCCAAAAGCTCGTGCAGGCGCCGGTGGCGGCGCACGTCATCGACAAGGGCATCCCCACCGCCGGTCTGCTGGCCCAGGTGCATCGGCCACCGCCCGGGCCATCGACTACAGCTTGAAGCGCTGGCAGGCGCTGACGCGCTACATCGATGACGGCGACTTGCCGATCTTGAACAGTAATAGTCCGACCAGCACCGTTGCTGGCGGCGCCGTAGTTCAGACGTCGACGAGATGCCGCAGCAGTTCGAAGGCGACGCGCCATTTCTGGCCGTCGCAGTCGAGCGTGGCCGTGTGTTGGTTGACGCGCACGATCAGGCCGACGCGGTGCTGCA
>CAZZWY010000219.1:0-7168 GCA_964657785.1 uncultured Acetobacteraceae bacterium | reverse complement strand
GGAGCCTTCTTCAGGGCCTTGTGGAGGATGGCGTCGATATCGCCCCGCAGCGATCGGGCGACGGCCGGGTCGGCCGCGGCCTCGCTGGCGAGCCGGGGTTCGGCACTCGCGATGGCCTCCTCCATCTCGGCCGCCGTGCCGCGCTTGAGGCGGTAGGGGCGTGCCTGGCCCAGGAGTTCGTAGGCGACGACGCCGAGGCTGTAGACGTCGCTGGCCGTTCCCAGCGGCTCGCCGCGGATCTGCTCGGGGCTCGCGTAGTCCAGCGTCAGCGCGCGACCCGAGAGTTCGGTCAGGGCGGTGTGCCGGGTGCGGTCGCCTTCGAGCAGCTTGGCGATGCCGAAGTCGAGCAGCTTCACCTGCGCCTCGGCGGTCACGAGGACATTGCCCGGCTTCAGATCACGGTGCACGACCAGCCGCCCGTGCGCATGCGCGACGGCGGCCATCACTTGCAGCAGCAGCCCGATGCGCTCGCGCACCGACAGCGCCTGATCGCGGCAGTAGGCTTCGATGGACCGGCCTTCGACGTATTCCATCGCGAGGAAGGGTCGTCCCTGTGCGTCGACGCCGGCGTCGTAGAGCCGCGCGATGTGCTCGTGTTCGAGGCTGGCGAGGATCTCGCGTTCGCGTGCCAGCCGTTCGGTGAACGCATCGCCCCAGACGATGCGCGGCAGCTTCAACGCGACGCGCCGCTTCATCAGGCCGTCGGCGCGCTCGGCGAGCCACACGGTGCCCATCCCCCCCTGGGCGATCTCGGCGATCAGCCGGTAGGGGCCGACCTGGCCGCCCTCGGCGAGGCCGCTCGTCGACCGGTCCATCGCGTCGGCCCCGAGGGCCGGCAACTCGTGCAGGAAATCGTCGGTCTCGACGGCCGCGCGATGCGCCAGCAGCGTGCGCAGGGCGTCGCGATGTCCAGCGCGCTCGCCCGTCAGGCTATCGAGCCAGGCTTCGTGCGCGGAGGCCGGCCGGCCGAGTGCCTCGTCGAGCAGCGCGCTGAGCGCCGGCCATTCGGCAGCGAACGGCGAGAGCGGTGTCATGCCGCGAGCGCGGCCGGCGCTGCCGTCGTCAGCGGCATCACATCAGCCGCAGCGAGGTCGACGTCGTGCGGCGCTGCCGCGACGATCGAAGTCATCCGGTCTCCTTGGCAACCGATGCACGCGATTGCGCGTCGGTCTCGAGGGGATGAACGAGATCACGGGCCGCAAACCGACACCGTCGGACGGGCTCGTCGATCTCGTCAAAACGGCCTACTTCGCCATCGCCTTGTCCGTCACCGCATGCGTCCACGCCGCGGCACCGGGGTCCTTCTTGATCACCGGATCGCTGCCGCCCGCGAGCAGCACCTTGACCGTGCGCTGGTAGGCCGCCGGGTCGAGCACACCCATCTTCGAGGTGCCGGCGTCGGTGATCAGCTTGGCGACGTTCTCGAGCTGGCGCTTCTGCACCGCGGCGGTCGAGCCGCCGGAGGTGTCGGCGGCGAGCACGATCTTCACGGCTTCGTCCTGGTTCTTGATCGCGTAGTCCCAGCCCTTGATCGAGGCTTTGACGAACTTCGCGATCTTGGCGACGTAGGCCGGGTCTTTCAGGTCGGGCTCACGCGCGTAGAGGCCGTCTTCGAGCGTCGCGACGCCCTGGTCTTCATAAGGAAAGGTGACCAGCTCGGACGGCTTGACGCCGGCATCGATCACCTGCCAGTACTCGTTGTAGATCATGGTCGAGATGCAGGCCGCCTGGTTCTGCAGCAGCGGGTCGACGTTGAAGCCCTGCTTCAGGATCTTCACGTCGGGACTCGCGCCGCTGGTCTTCAGGCCGAGCGTGCCCATCCAGGAGAGGAAGGGGTATTCGTTGCCGCCGAACCAGACGCCGAGCGTCTTGCCCTTGAAGTCCTTCGGGCTCGAGACGCCGCTGGCCTTCTTGCAGGTCAGCATCATCCCCGAGCGGTTGAAGATCTGCGCGACGTTGACCATCGGCACGCCGGCTTCGCGCGCGGCGAGCGCGCTCGGCATCCAGTCGACGGTGAGGTCGGCGCCCTTGGCGGCGAGCACCTGCGCGGGGGCGATGTCGGGGCCGCCCGGCTTGATCGTGACGTCAAGGTCGGCGTCCTTGTAGAAGCCCTTCGCGGCGGCGACGTAGTAGCCGGCGAACTGGGCCTGCGGCAGCCACTTGAGCTGCACGGTGACTTTGTCGGCGGCATGGGCTGCACTGCCGAGGCCGGCGAGCAGCAGGCCGAGAGCGAGGGGGATGGGGCGCATCGGGGGAGCTCCGTTGGGGTGAAAAGTCGGGACGGGCGATCAGGTGGTGCGGATCGAAGGATGCCAGAAGGTCACGCGCCGTTCGATCGCGGCGATCAGCGCGTAGAGCACCGAGCCGGTCAGCGCGGCGACGCCGATCGCGGCCCAGACGAGGCCCATGTTGAGCCGTGCCGCTTCGGTCGAGATGCGAAAGCCGAGGCCTTCGGTCGGCGAGCCGAAGAACTCGGCGACGATGGCGCCGATCAGTGCCAGGGTCGAGTCGATCTTCAGCGCGTTGAAGACGAAGGGCAGGGCCACCGGAATGCGCAGCGACCAGAGCGTGCGCCAGCCGCTCGCGCCGTAGGACCGCATCAGGTCGCGTTCCATCGCGCCGGTCTGCGCGAGGCCGGCGAGCGTGTTGACGAGCATCGGAAAGAAGGTCATCACGACGACCACCGCGGCCTTCGACGGCCAGTCGAAGCCGAACCACATCACCATGATCGGTGCGATGCCGACGAGCGGCACCGCGCTCGCGAGCGCCGCGACCGGCAGCAGCCCGCGCTGCAGGAACGGGCTGCGGTCGATCGCCAGCCCGACGCAAAACCCGAGCAGGCTGCCGATCGCGAGGCCGATCAACACCGAGTGCAGGACGGTCTGCGCGAAGTCGCCCGCGAGGGTGGCGAAGGCACCGAGAAAGGCACTCCCGATCGCGCTCGGTGCCGGCAACAGCACACGCGGAATCTGCAGCGCCGTGGTGAGCAGTTCCCAGAACACCAGCAGCCAGGCACCGAAGAGCAGCGGCGTGCCGTAACGCGACGCGGTCCCGTCGGATGCGGCCGCGGCGGTGCCGCGCACGCTCAGGCCCGCGAGCAGCGCGAGCGCCGCGAGGTAACACCAGAAGCCGCTGCCCCAGGCCGAGAGGCCGACCGCGTCGGCGATGCCCGAGCGCAGTAGAGAGAGCGGCGCGATCGCGGCGAGCGCGCTCAGCGCCGTGAAGAGCCCCCCCTGGCTGCCGTCCGGCCCGCTGCGAAGCGTCGCGAGGAACGCCGCGAAGAGCCCGCAGCCGGCGAAGACGAGCGGCACCGCCCAATGCGTCCAGCGCACGGTCAGCGCCGCGGTCTGCGCCAGCGGCAGCGGGAAAGACGCAATGACGAGCACCAGGGCGAGCGTCGGCAGGGCGGGGACCTTCCTCGTCTCGCGGCGGAGGCTCTCCAGGCCGATCGTCATCGCCCGCGCCCGCCCAGGAGCGCGCGTTCCGCGAGCGCGACGCAGCCGGTCAGCACCAGCCCGAGCAGCGCCGACATGACGAGCGCCGACCAGATCTGCACCGTGTTGCCGTAGTAGGAGCCGGTCAGGAGGCGCGCGCCGAGGCCTGCCTGCGCGCCGGTCGGCAGTTCGCCGACGATCGCGCCGACCAGCCCCGCCGCGATGCCGACCCGCAGCGACGGGAAGAGCAGCGGCAGCGAGGCCGGCACGCGCAGCTTCCAGAAGGTGTCGCGCTTCGACGCGGCATAGGTGTGGAGCAGCTCGAGCTCCATCACGCCGGGCGAGCGCAGGCCCTTGACCATCGCGACGGCGACCGGGAAGAAGCAGAGGTACATCGAGATGATCGCCTTCGGCAGCACGCCGGTCAGGCCCATGCTGCCGAGGATCACGATGACGATCGGTGCGATCGCGAGCACCGGCACGGTCTGCGACGCGATGATCCAGGGGAAGAGGCTGCGGTCGAGCGTGCGCGAGTGGACGATCGCGACCGCGAGCGCGGCGCCGAGGGCGGTGCCCAGGACGAAGCCGAGCAGCGTCGCCGAACTCGTGACCGCGGCGTGATAGAGCAGGTTCCGCGGCGAGTCGAGCGGCCAGCCGAAGATCGAGTCGGCCAGATCGAGGGCGATCTGGTGAGGCGCCGGCAGCACCGGCCGGTCCATCGACCAGGCCAGGCGGGCGAGCTCCGGCAGATGCCAGCCGGCCTCTCCCGAAAAGTTGCGCTCGATCACGCGGGGCGCGTTGAGCCAGACCGCCGCCGCATACCAGACGACGAGCAGCGCGAGCAGCACGGTCGCGACCGGCGCGGCGCGGTGCCACAGCCGCGCCGCAGGATGGCGAGCGTCAGTGACCGCCATGGCCATCCTGCAACGCCACGCGAACCCGGTGCGCGATCTCGGCAAACGCCGGCGAATCGCGGGTGTCGAGGCTGCGGTCGATCGGCAGGGTCGACTCGATCACGTCGACGATGCGGCCTGGCCGCGGCGACATCACGACGATGCGCGACGACAGGAACACCGCCTCCGGGATCGAGTGGGTGACGAAGAGCACGGTGCGCCTGGGTCCGCCGCCGTCGGCCCGCCAGAGTTCCAGAAGCTGGGCGTTGAGACGGTCGCGGGTGATCTCGTCGAGCGCGCCGAACGGTTCGTCCATCATCAAGAGGCGCGGCTCGAAGCTGAGCGCGCGGGCGATCGAGACGCGCTGCTGCATGCCGCCCGAGAGCTGCCACGGGTACTTGCCCTCGAAGCCCTTCAAGCCGACGCGCGCCAGGTGGTCGAGCGCGATGGCCCGGGCCTGCGAAGCGGTCGTGCCGTGGATCTCGAGCGGCAGGCAGACGTTGGCGAGCACCGTGCGCCAGGGAAAGAGCGCCGGCGCCTGGAAGACGTAGCCGTAGGCCCGCGCCATGCGCGCATCGTGCGCCGACAGGCCGTTGACCTGCACGCTGCCGGCGCTGATTCGTTCCAGATCGGCGATCACCCGCAGCAGGGTCGTCTTGCCGCAGCCCGAGGGGCCGATCAGCGAGATGAATTCGCCCTCGCGGACATCGAGGCTCACATGGTCGAGGGCCGTGACGGTGTGTTCGCGCGCCGGATAGACGACCGAGACGTCGCGGACTTCGACGGTGAGCGCACCGGGAAGCGCAATCGGGCTGATCAACGCGCCGGGCCCCCGACGCGGTCCCCTGTCCGGCCCTCGAGCCCGCCCGGTATCACACCCGCACCGGGTTGTTCGCGTGCGTCGTCCAGTTCGCGTACTCGCCGCGAACGGCTTGCCCGGTGCGTCGATCGATGGTGCCGGGCGCCAGCGCCTCCATCGTGATGCAGTCGGGCACCGGGCACACCGAGACGCAGAGGTTGCAGCCGACGCATTCCTCGTCCATGACCTCGAAGTGGCGCCGGCCCTCCTTCGTCGCCATGATCGCCTGGTGCGACGTGTCCTCGCAGACGATGTGGCAGCGGCCGCACCGGATGCAGAGGTCCTGGTCGATGCGCGCCTTCTCGACGTGGTTCAGGTTCAGCTGGTTCCAGTCGACGATCGAGGGCACGGCCCGGCCGCGGAAGTCGTCGATGGTGCGAAAGCCCTTCTCGTCCATGTAGGCACCGAGCCCGTCGACCATCTCCTGGACGATTCTGAAGCCGTAGGTCATCGCCGCGGTGCAGACCTGCACGTTGCCGCAGCCGAGCGCGATGAACTCGGCCGCATCGCGCCAGTTCGAGATGCCGCCGATGCCCGAGATCGGCAGCCGCGCCGTCTCCGCGTGGCGCGCGATCTCGGCCACCATGTTCTGCGCGATCGGCTTGACGGCCGGGCCGCAATAGCCACCGTGCGAGCCGGTGCCGCCGGTGTTCGGGTAGATCAGGAGCGAATCGAGGTCGACGCCCATCACCGAGTTGATCGTGTTGATGAGCGACACCGCATCGGCGCCGCCGCGTTGCGCCGCGAGCGCGGCCGGCTTGATGTCGGCGACGTTCGGCGTCAGCTTCACGATCACCGGCAGATGCGTGTACTGCTTGCACCAGCGCGTGACCATCTCGATGTATTCCGGCACCTGGCCGACCGCCGCGCCCATGCCGCGCTCGCTCATGCCGTGCGGGCAGCCGAAGTTGAGCTCGATGCCGTCGCAGCCGGTGTCCTCGACTTGGGGCAGGATGGCGCGCCAGCTGTGCTCCTCGCACGGCACCATGATCGAGGCGACGACCGCCCGATCGGGCCAGTTGCGCTTGACGCGGGCGATCTCGGCGAGGTTCACCTCGAGCGGCCGGTCGGTGATGAGCTCGATGTTGTTGAAGCCGATCAGCCGCCGGTCCTGCGAATAGAGCGCGGCATAGCGCGGGCCGTTGACGTTGACGACCGGCGGCCCGGCTTCGCCGAGCGTCTTCCAGACCACGCCGCCCCAGCCGGCTTCGAAGGCGCGGACGACGTTGACTTCCTTGTCGGTCGGCGGCGCCGAGGCGAGCCAGAACGGGTTCGGGCTCTTGATGCCCGCGAAGGTGCTGGTGAGGTCGGCCATGTCAGGCGGCTTCCTGGGGGAGGGGGCGCCGACGCGCGGCACCCTTGGCGATGCCGGGCGACGCCGGGGCGGGCGCGTCGGGCAGCAACGCCTTGTGCATCGAATGCGCCGCGATCTTGCCGTGCTCGACGGCTTCGACGGTCAGGTCGCGGCCGCCGTAGGTGCAGTCGCCGCCGGCCCAGACCTTGGCGAGCGAGGTCCGGCCTTCGGCGTCGACGGCGATGCGGCCCCGCTGCACCGCGAGCGTCGCCACGGCCGGGTCGGCCGCGGTGTCGAAGGGCGCCAGGGTCTGACCGATCGCCTTGAGCACGCTGTCGGCGCTGATCGTCCAGTCCTCGCCGAGCGCGGTGAAGGTGGCGCCGGTCACGCGGCCGTCCTCGGTGTGCAGCTGCTTCAAGACACTCTGGGTCCGGATCGTGACGCCGTTGCGCTGGGCCCAGTCCTGCTCGTAGCGCGACGCGGACATGCGCGGCTGCTCGCGGCGGTAGACGATCGTCACTTCCTCGGCGCCGAGCTTCTTCGACTGCACCGCCGCGTCGACCGCGGTCATGCCGCCGCCGATCACGACGACGCGCCGGCCCACCGGCAGGCGCGCCGGATCGCCCGCCTGGCGCAGTGCGGCGATGAAGGCGACGGCGTCGTCGACGCCCGGCGTGCGCTCGTCGGC
>CAZZWY010000218.1:4424-7221 GCA_964657785.1 uncultured Acetobacteraceae bacterium | reverse complement strand
GCCTTCTCGGCGCCGACAGGGGTCAACGTCGTCTTCAGTTGTTCGGCTTCTTCGGCGGTGACCGCGGCACGTGCATGTGACCCGATCAACACGGTCGCGACGACGAACGTTGTCTGCAAGAACCAATGGTTAGTCTTCATGTTGTGTCTGCCGATCAGAAGGTGCGGTTGAGCGAGAGCGAAACGTAGTTTCGATCCTTCAGCGTCTGTGCGTAGGAGAAGTTGTTCAGCGTCGCTCCGGTGGCCGGGTCGACGGTCGAGTAGGTGAAGGTGTTCGCCTTGCCGTAGTAGGCGGTGTAGGTCAGGCCGAAACGCCACACGTCCTGGTAGTCGCCCTGGAGGCCGACGTTGAAAGTGCCCCCGTTCTCCGGTCCCGACGATCCGGGCCCCAAGGCGAGCGAACGTGAACCTGCCGGCGTGTAGGTCACGCCGATCGGGATCGAGAGGTTCAACTGCGACAGGACCTGCTTGTAGGACGGCGTGAAGACGGCCTGCAACTGCCATGCATCTCGCGTGCCGTTCGTGGGCAAGGTGCTGCAGTTCTTCGTGCAGCTGAGCAATCGATTCCAGGCGACCTCGGCGATCAGGGATGCCTCTGCCCACAAGGGACTTCTCGGAACCTGCCAGATCTCCGACAGATTGGCATGCGCCGTTCTGCCGACTGCGTAGGCCGGGTTGTCGCTGTTGTTGGTGGCGCGCGTTCCATAAACCGCACTCAGATCGGCGGCACCCGGGCTCGGCAGATCCATGTTCCTGCGGATCGATGCCTCGCCGGCCAGGTTGAGCACCCCGAACGTGTGGCTGAAGCTGGCGCCGTAGGCGGCGACGTCCTCGTGGTACTGCAGAACGAACCGGCTCGGCGCGCCGGGCACCACCGGAGGCCCCGAGCGGGGATCGGTCGGGTCGAAGCCCGGATTCGGGACGGCGCTCAGCACCGGGATCTGCTGGAACGCCTTGTCGTGGAAACGGATCGCGTAGAGACCGAAATCGCTTTCCAAGGCGGAAAATCGCAGCTGGATCCCGCCTTGACCTGAATTCTTGGCCTTGTTCTCGTCGGTGCTCGGAATGAACGTCGGCCGACCCGACGCGTCCGGCGGGCCGATCGCGAACGCCTGTCCCTCGGGGGAGCTGTCGCCGGTGCTGAAATAGCTGCCGACGGCTGGAAACCGGTTTTCGCGGAATTTGAACTGGTAGTACGCACCGATGGATACGGTCGGGTTCAACTGAAGCTGCCCCGATATCTGCGGCACCGGCAGCAGGATTTCCTTGACTTGCGAGTTGGGAACAGTCGAAGCCTTGATGATGTCGCTCGGGTTCATCGCGCCGGCGATGGCATTGGATCCGAAGAAGAGGCTCTCGCCCCATGAAAGCGCGTGCTGCCCCAGCCGAATCGTCGCGCGACTGTCGCCGACATCGAAGTGGCCGGAGACGAACGCGTCGAGAATCTCCGCATCGCGGCCGTGGAGCTTCCGTGTGCCGGAGCTGAACTCGTTGTAGCTGCCCACCACGTTGGCGGTGTTGGTTCCCGGGCCTTGGACGCCGGCGGAGTTGTTGCTGTTCGTCCGGTTGTAGACGGAGTCGTACCAGGCGGCTCCACTAATGCGGGCGCCGAAGTCCCGGTAGGTCAAATCGGCCTCGGACAGAAGGTCGATCCGATTCGAGATCAGGCCCTTTCCGAAATTCCGGTCGCCGTCGTCGGCATTCACGCCGTCGCCAGGAAAGGCGGCAGGGTTGGGCCCGTTCAGCAGCGCGGGGCTGCGGTCCTTGACCCGCAAGCCGGCGCTGTACTTCACCGTGTTGTCCCATCGGAAATACAGGTCGGCAATGCCGGTGTCGACGTCGACGGCGAACGCCGGCTGCGACAGGGCGAACGCGCACGCAGCCGAGAACAGCGTCCTCCGGTGGGTGAAAGTGGACGCGCGGCGCCGGGAATGCATGTCAGCCATGGTGTCTCCTGGTGGACGTTTTGCTCGATGAAGATCGAGAAAACTCTTGTCGTGCGATGCCGCGGCATCGGCAGTCTAGGCTCTTCGGCCATGTAAAGTATATGGGACATCGTAACGTATATTATTCTGCTCGCGCTTAGGCGTTTTCCCTAACGGGCGGGCAAGACAGCGTCGCCATACGCCTGGCACAGTAGACACGCGTAGCGTCGCGTGCAGGAGAAAGTGCGTCGATAAACGCTCATGCGCCTTGAATTGGCGTCGATATCGCCAGACCAAAACACACGGGCTGTGCCCCCGCCCATTGATGATATATCGCTTGTTATTTTATATATTTTAGTTTAGAGTGACTCTCCCGTGCTGTGCCATGCTCGCCCTGGGCGACTTCGGCTCGGCGCAATGAGATCCACGTACTCGCACATTCAAGACAAACATGACCCCATCTGCGACGGAAACAGTTCCGTATCGAAGCGCCTGGACCGACTTGTTGCAGGTCGCTCATACCTACGGCTGGGTCGAGGTCAACGGCGTGCGAACCCGGTACTTGCGTGCCGGAACGCCCGGTGCGCCCGCGTTGTTGATGCTCCACGGAACGTCCGGAACGCTCGAGACCTTCACGCCGAATCTCGCTGCGCTTGCGCCGCACTTCGACTGCGTGGCGTTCGATATGTTGGGTTCGGGCTTTTCCGACAAGCCGGATTACGACTACGAAATCGCCCATTACGTGACGCATACGGCGGCGCTGATGGACGAGCTCGGCATTCGGATGTGTTCCTTCATCGGCGTGTCGCTCGGGGCCTGGATCGCTTGCAGGTTCGCGCTCGACCATCCGGCTCGCGTCGACAAGCTGATCCT
>CAZZWY010000218.1:0-4324 GCA_964657785.1 uncultured Acetobacteraceae bacterium | reverse complement strand
CAGTGGCAGCGCCTGCAGGCTCCGACCCTGGTCATCGCGGCGGTCGACGACAAGAACGTGTGGCTCGAGACCGCCTATGAACTCGCGAAGTTGATCCCCGACGTCCGGTTGGTCGAGATGCCAGGTGTTAACCACTGGCCGCACTTCGAAGAGCCCGAAAAATTCAACACCCTGAGCGTCGAGTTTCTTCTCGGGCCTCAATAAGTACGGGCGCTGGCGCTCCGCGCCCGACGCTCGAACGGAGACGATCGATGTCCAGACTTGACGTTGCCCAGCACCGGAAGCTCGCGGCGAGCCTCTATGCCGCGGAGCGCGAGCGTGCCTACATTGCCCCGATCACCGAGACCCATCCGGGAGTCGACATCGCCGACGCGTACGCGATCGCTCAACTCGTCACCGATGCGAAGCTGGCGGCCGGACGAAAGGTCAAGGGACACAAGATCGGTCTGACGTCGAAGGCGATGCGGGAGGTCAGCGGCGCGAACGAACCGGATTACGGCACGCTCTTCGATGACTGGTTCGTCCCCGAAGGCGGCACGGTCTCGGCGTCCTGGTTCAATCGCCCATCGGTGGAACTGGAGCTGGCATTCGTGCTGGGGCGGCGACTCGAGGGGCCCGGCCTGAACGTGGCGGACGTGATCCGCGCGGTCGACTGCGTTCTTCCCGCCATCGAGATCGTCGACAGTCGCTACACCCATCGCGGCCCCGGCCCGATCGTCGTCGACAGCATCGCCGATGCGGCATGGTGTGGTCGCATCGTGCTCGGCGGCAACCCGCGCCGTCTGGACAGTTTCGATGTTCGAGCGATCGGTGGGTCGCTGTCAGTCAACGGCGAAGTCCGCGACAGCGGAGGGTCGGCGGCGGTGATGGGCAATCCGCTCAATGCGGTGGCCTGGCTCGCCAACAAGCTGTCGGAGTTCGGGGTCAGCCTCGAGCCCGGGCACGTCGTCATGTCGGGTTCGTTCATCAAGGTCCACCCCTTCAAGGCGGGCGACAGCGTGAGCGCCGTGTTCGACGTGTTCGGCGAGGTCCGCTTCGACGTGAGCGACTAGCCCGTGACGGACCTTCTCAAGACGGTTTGGCGAGAGGGCGGTACGGCCCTCGGCGTCTTCATCTTCACGCGTCTCGATCCGGTCGTCGTCGAGGCCCTGGCCAAGGTCGGGTACGACTATGTCGTCGTCGACATGCAGCACGGCCTGATGGAGTTCTCCGACATGGTCGCGATGCTGCAGGCGCTCGCCCACGGGCCGTCCACGCCGATCGTGCGGGTGCCGAACAACGACGCCGCGCTGATCGGCCGGGTGCTCGATGCCGGCGCCCTGGGCGTGATCGTGCCGATGGTCAACACCGCCGCGGAGGCCGCACGGGCGGTCGCGGCCTGCCGCTACGCACCCGCCGGCTTGCGCAGCTTCGGCCCCGTGCGCGCGGGCGTCGCGTACGGCCGGGGCTACGCGGCTGAGGCCAATGACCGCGTGATCTGCATCCCCATGATCGAGACCGCGGAGGCCGTGCGAAACGTGGAATCGATCGTCGCCGTCCCCGGGGTCGATGCCGTCTATGTCGGCCCGACCGATCTGTCCCTGACCTACGGGCAAGTCCCCGCTCTCGACAACGACGGGCCCTTCGCCGCGGCGCTCGATACCGTGGCAACGGCCTGCTCGGAGCACGGCGTGGTACCGGGAATCCATGCGAACGCGATGCTCGCAGGGCGTCGGCAGGCGTCCGGCTTTCGCATGATCACGGTGGCGATGGACATGAGCATCGTCATCGAGGGATTCCAGGCCCAGCTTCGGCAGGCGCGCGAAGAGACAGGCTTCACGCCCCCGGATGAAGCGGCGACCGCGCGCCGCACCGGCTACTGAGTTGGTCGCCGTCGGGAGGTTCACCGCGTTGAATCGTATTGCGCGCCTCGGCACCCGACCTGCAGGCGACCGCCGAGAGACAAAACCGAAAGGCCACACGACATGACTCCTGAACAGAACGACCGACTGACGCGCGTAGGCAAAAGCACGCCGATGGGCAATCTGCTGCGCCGCTATTGGCATCCGGTCGCGGCGGTCACCGAATTCGACGACCGCAGCATCAAGGCGTTGCGATTGATGGGCGAAGACCTGGTCCTCTACCGTGACCTCAGCGGCGACTACGGACTGATGCAGCGCAATTGCCCGCACCGTCGCGCCGACCTGGCCTACGGCTATGTGGAAGAGCACGGCATCCGGTGCAATTACCACGGGTGGAAGTTCGAGTCCGATGGCAAATGCACGAGCCAGCCGTTCGAGGACACGACCGTGGTGCCGATCAACAAGGCCCGGGACTCGGTGAAGTTCGACAGCTATCTCGCCAAGGCGCACGCGGGCATGGTCTGGGCCTACATGGGGCCGACTCCGGCGCCCCTCATCCCCAACTTCGAGCCCTTCACCTACGAGAACTGCTTCGTTCAGATCGTGTTCTCGGATATTCCGTGCAACTGGCTCCAGTGTCAGGAAAACGGCATGGACCCAGTCCACTTCGAGTGGCTGCACGCCAACTGGTCGCAGGCCCAGAAGGGCAACCTCGCCAAGTCGCCGACCCACACGAAGATCGGATTCGACGAATGGGAATGGGGCTACCGCTACAAGCGCGTCCTGACGAACACGTCGGAGGACGACTTCCGCTGGCGCGAAGGCCGCTTGGCCATCATGCCGAACATCTTCGTGCCTGAGCATTTCGAGTGGCGCATCCCGGTGGACGACGAGAACACGTTGAGCGTCATCTGGCACTACACGCGTGTGCCGAACGACAGGGTCCCGTATCGGCAGGAGCGGATCCCGCATTGGTGGGCGCCGATGACCGACGCGGTCACCGGCAAGATCCTCGTCAAGCGCGTGGTGAACCAGGACAGCCTCGCCTGCATGGGTCAGGGCGCCATCATGGACCGCAGCAAGGAACACCTCGCGACGAGCGACCGCGGCGTCGTCATGCTGCGACGGCATCTGGAGCGCGACATGGACAAGGTGGAGAGGGGCGAAGACCCGAGCTGCATCGTCCGCGATCCCGAGCAGAACCGGTGCATCGCCTGGCCGATGGACCTGCGCAGCGCGATGGAGCGCGGCTTGTCGCGCGAGCAGTGGCTCAAGCAAAACGCGGTCTTCCGCAGTCCCGATGGCGACTACTTCTTCATCCTCGAAGGACAGCCCCCCGAGGTTCGGCGCGAATTCGATGCGGCGATGGGAACCTAGGAGCGGAGAACCCCATGATTCATCTGTATGCGCCGCCGGCTTCCAGCTATTCCCGTCGCGTCACCGTCGTCATGGCTGAAAAGGGCATCGCGCACGAGAGCGTCGCGCTCGACATGCGCGCGGGCGACCACAAGAGTGCCCGGTATCTCGCGTTGAATCCTTACGGGCGCGTCCCGACGCTGGTGGATGACGACTTCGTGTTGTACGAGTCGACGGCCATCATCAACTATCTCGAAGCGACGCATCCTCATCCGCCGCTGTTGCCGACCGGTGCCCGCGCGCGCGCCCTCGTCGAGATGCACAGCCGGCTCTGCGATCTCGAATTCAGCAAGTCCGTGAGTGCGGTCGCCTTTCCGAAACGGTTCCTGCCGAAGGAGAGGTGGCCGTTGGAGGCGATGGACAAGGCGCGGCTCGATGTGGAACGCCATCTGACGTCGCTCGACGCACATCTCGCCCAAAAGACCTACCTGGTGGCAGAGCAATTCACGCTCGCCGACGTGTGCTACCTGCCGTTCCTCGAGTTCCTCGGTCTGGTCGAGGTCGCGGTCCCGCCGAAGGTGGCGGCATGGGCCGAGCGGCTCCTTTCGCGGCCGAGCGCGCAGCTGACGCGCCCCCCGTTCTGAGGCCGGGTGACACCGAGCGCTTTCGCGAGAGCTTCATGTTGAGGAATCTGGACGTCGTCGTCGCCAAGCGAGCGCACGAGGCCGACGCAATCGTCAGCTTCGAGTTGCGGGCGATCGGCGAACAGACGCTCCCCGCATTCACGGCGGGCTCGCATCTGGATGTGCATATCACCTGCCCCGCAGGAACCGCTCTGACGCGGCAGTACTCCTTGTGCAACGACCCGTCGGAACGGCACCGCTACCTGATCGCGGTGCTGCGCGACCCGTCCTCCCGGGGCGGATCGATCGCTTTGCACGATCACCTGAACGAGGGGGACACGCTCACGATCTCGGAGCCGAAGAACCACTTTCCGCTCGTGCCGGCGGCGCACACCGTGCTGCTCGCGGGCGGGATCGGCATCACGCCCCTGCTGTCCATGGCCGAACGGTTGTCGCGCACCGGCGCGAATTTCACGCTGCACTACTGCACCCGTTCGCTGACGC
>CAZZWY010000217.1:0-7228 GCA_964657785.1 uncultured Acetobacteraceae bacterium | reverse complement strand
CCGATCTGCGAGCTTGCGCGTGGCGGAGGACACCCTCGCCGAAGCACGCGGCCGCCTCCCGGTACCCGGCGCGCCCGGCCCGGAACTGGCTGCGGTTCAAGGGCGGCTGACCGAGGTCGATGCGGCGCTTCGGTTCGCGCGCGAGCAATTCAACGTCGCGGTGATCCACTACAACCAGGCCGCGAGCCAGTTCCCGACACTGCTGGTGGCGGCGCTCTTCGGCATGGGGCCGGCCGGGACGCTCTGAGCCGAAAACACTCGGCGGCAAGCCGCCGAGTGCCGCATCACGCGGTCGCTGCTTACTTCGGCAGCAGGACCTTGTCGACGACGTGAATGACGCCGTTGGACTGGTTCACGTCGGCGATCGTCACCATCGCCGTGCCGCCCGATTCGTCCATCACCGCGATGCCGCCGCCGCTGGCCATGGCGGTCAGCGTGCCGCCCGAGACGGTCTTGAGCGTCGCCTTGCCGCCGCCGGCTGCGATCTGCTGCGTGAGCGCTGCCGCATTGAGCCGGCCGGCGACGACGTGATAGGTCAGCACCTTCGTCAGGGCCGGCTTGTTCTCGGGCTTGAGCAGCGTGTCGACGGTGCCCGCGGGCAGGGCGGCGAAGGCCGCGTTGGTCGGCGCGAACACCGTGAACGGGCCCGGGCTCTTCAGCGTGTCGACGAGCCCGGCCGCCTTGACGGCCGCGACGAGCGTGGTGTGGTCCTTCGAGTTGACGGCGTTGTCGACGATGTCCTTGGTCGGGTACATCGGGGCGCCGCCCACCATGACGGGCGCGCCCGACGTCGACGGAGACATGGGCGTCGTGCACGCGGCGAGCGCGACCGATGCACCGGCGATCAAGAGCTTGAGGGTCTTCATGTTCATCTTCCTTCGGTGGTGGCTGAGACCGTCGTCGCCCGGCGATGGCCGGTCAACGCGGATGCACACTCCTACGCACGGGAAGAGGTCGCGGATGCGGGCGGCGCTGCGCCCGCGTCGCTTTTGCTCGACGAGCCTCGATGCATCAGCGCCGGCAGCTGGGTGCGGACCGTCGCGATCCGCGCCGGGTCGAGATCGGCGAGCACGACGCCCTCGCCCTCCGGCCGCACCGCGACCACCTCGCCCCACGGGTCGACGATCATGCTGTGGCCGAAGGTGCGGCGGCCGTTCTCGTGCACGCCGCCCTGCGCCGGGGCGACCACATAGCACTGGTTCTCGACCGCCCGGGCGCGCAGCAGCAGCTCCCAGTGCGCCAGGCCGGTCGTGTGGGTGAAGGCGGCGGGCACGCTCAGCAAGTCGCACGGCGGGTCGATCAGGGCGCGGTAGAGCTCGGGAAAGCGCAGGTCGTAGCAGACGCTCAAGCCGACCCGCACGTCGGCCGCCTGAAATGCGACGGGCTCGGTGCCGGCGCGAATCGACGCGCCCTCGTCGTAGCGTTCCCGGCCGTTGTCGTAGTGGAACAGGTGGATCTTGTCGTAGCGGGCGGCGAGCCGGCCATCGGGCGCGAAGACGAGATTGGTGTTGAGCACACGCGCCGGGTCGCTGCTGCGAAGCGGCAGCGTGCCGCCGATCAGCCACACGCGATGCTCGCGCGCCGTGTCGGCGAGCAGGCGCTGGATCGGACCGTCGCCCGGCGTCTCGGCGACGGCGAGCTTGTCGCGGTCGCTGCGGCCCAGCAGGCAGAAATACTCCGGCAGCGCGACCAGCGTCGCGCCCTCGCGGGCGGCCTCCGCGACGAGGCGATGGGCGACGTCGAGGTTGCGTTCGACGCTGGTCGTCGAGACCATCTGGAGGGCAGCGATTCGCATGGGGTGATCGGGGCGGATTGCGGATCCGGCAGTGTCAGGGATTGCGCGGCGGCGCGCTCGCCGCCGAGGTCGCGGCCGGCGGCGTTCCGGCGACCGGCGCGACTTTCGGGTCCGCCCAGGCGCCCGTCACCTCGAACTCGCGCGTTCCTGCGGCCATCAAAGGCTTGCGCAGCACCCACTGCGCGAGGAAGGCGCCAAGACCGATCGCAGGATTGATCGCGGCATACGCGAGCGCCGCGGTGCCGGCATTGATCTCGGGCACGACGACGACGTGCAGGTTCTGCGTTTCGCGTTCGATGTCGGCGCTGCCTTCCATCAGCACCGTCGCCTGCACCCCGCGCATCCGCAGGTTGTGGGTCTCGGCGACGCCCTGCGCAATGGTCAGATCGCCGGTGACGTTGTCGAAGGCGAAGCCCTCCGCGAAGACGTCCCGGAAATCGAGCGTCAGGCGGCGTGGCAGCGACTGCAGGCTCAGCACCCCGAGCAGCCGCGCCGCGCCGGGCTCGGCCTTCAGGAATTGCCCGGCGTCGATGGCGACGTTGACCTGGCCCGCCAGGCTCGGATAGTCGATCGCGAACGGTGTGCCGACCCAGGCCACCTGCCCGGCGAGCTTGCCCTTGCCGCCGCGGACCGCATTGCGCGTGCCGAGCCGGTCGAGGAGCGCGCCGCCGTCGGCGAGCTGGAGCTGGAAGTCGATCGCCATCCGCCGGCCGGCACCGGCGCTGCCGCCGGCGGGCGTGCCGGCCGCCGCCCACAGCCCCGAGCCGGTGAAGCTCGCCTCGGGCGTCGTGATGGCGAGGCGGTTGAGCTGCCAGTCGCGCTGCGGGTCCCGGCGCGGCGCGGCGAAACGGTTCGTCGCCTCGATCTCGAGCCGGCCGAGCCGGGTGCCGCGAAGTTCGAAATCGTCGACGACGACGTCGAGCGCCGGAATGCTCGCGGGCCGGCTGTCGAGCAGCGTCGACACCTGCTCCGCCTCGCTCTTCGGCAGCGAAAGCCGTGACAGGCGCGCGTAGAGCCGCCCGCCCGCGTTCGGCCCGCGCGAGCCCGGCAGCCGCGCTTCGACGTAGCCGGCCAGCTGATCGGCATCGACGGTGGCGCGCCAGAGGGCGCCCTCGCGCGTCAGCCCGGCGGTGACGCGGGTCAGGCGGCGCGTGCCGGCGTCGAGCGTCTGCGCGCGCAGCGCGACCCGGTCGGGCTCGAAGCCGCCGCCGACGGCCGCCGAGCCCGTGCCCGGGCCCGCCGCAGCGCCGGGCGTCTCGGCCGGAAACACCCGCGCGGCGACGGCCTGCCAGGCATCCACATCGAGCGACTTGACGTCGAGCGTCGCCGCCACGCCGCTGGCGGAGGACGGCGCCGGCGCCATCACGCCGATGCCGCCGCGCAGGACGCGCCCCGACGCCGACCCGGCCTCGCGAACGAAGCGCGTCTGGAGCACGTTGCCGAGGTCGATCTGGATCGACTCCAGCGGGACCTCCCCGGCGCCGATCTCGGGGCCCGTCTGGTAGCGCATCGGGAGCGAAGTCTCGGCGGCCTTGGCCAGCGGCGCGGGCAGGTTGATCGCCAGACCGACCAGATTGCTGGTGACGCTGATCTCGGGTTGCCCGTGCGGGAACGCCAGACCGACGCGGTAGCCGGTCTGGCCGGTGAACGAGGCCGCCAGCCGCGCCAGCGGGCCGAGCTCCGTTGCCTGCTGCAGCCCCTCGGCGCTGGCGTTGCCCTGGCCCGTCAGGCGCACGCTACCGTCGCGATCGGTGCCGCCCTGGAAGATCGCGTCCCCGCCGTAGACGCGGGCGCCGGTGCCGACGAGCGTGAAGCCCTGCTGGGTGAAGTCGACCCGGCCACGGGCATTGACGAGCACCGGCGTTGCCGGCGTGAACCGCAACTCGTTGCCGGCGAGCGTCAGGCTGCCGCGCACGCTGCTGCCGGTGTCCGGGTGGGCCAGCGGCACGCCGATGCCGGCCTTCAATTCCGCAGTCCCGGTCGCGCTCGCGGCCGCCAGCACCTTGCCGATCCAGCCGCCGATCGGCGAATCGTCGACGAAGCGCAACATGTCGGTCAGCGGGCCCCGTGCCCTCGCGTCGAGCGTCAGCCCTGCATCGTTCTCGAGGTGCTCGATCCTGCCGCCGATCTGGTCGAGCTCGACCGCGCCGATCCGCGCCCGCCCGCCGCGGATCTCGAGCAGGTTGCGGTCGATCAGCCACTCGCCGCTGGCCGCCGTCAGCTTCGGCCAGTACGGCACCGTGCCGGGCGCCGCGCCCGGTGGCTCCGGCACGTAGGCGAACGTCACGTCGTCGACCTTTCCGGCGATGCGGAACTGGCCTTCGCTGCGATGCGTCCGGTCGCCCACGCGCGGCGCGTTGAAGAACGGGAAATCCCACAGGTCGCCCCGTACGCGGACGCTCGCGCTCGGCACCCTGCCGCCCTGCAGCGCGCGCTGCGCGTAGTCGCGCATGCCGCGGGAAAGGCCGAGCGGCAGATAGCGGTGGATGCGGGTCGCGACGACGTCGCCGACCTTGGCGTCGAGTTCGAGCCGGCCCGGAAAGCGCCCGCCGCGGGCCGTCCCCACGCCGTCGCCGGTCACCCAGCGCGCCGTGACGTCGACGTGGGCATCGGCGTTCGCGAACCGGGCGTCGTCGACCTGGAGGGTGATCCGGGGCGGCGGGGCGGCGGCCTGGCCGGTCAGCGGGCCGCGCACCGGCTCGATCTTCCACGCCAGGCGGGCGGCGAATCGGTCGAACGTCAGCAGCGGGTCCTCGAAGACGCCCGGCAGGTCGAGTGCGCCGTGCGCGAGGTCGACGCTCGCGATGCCGCCGGTGTCGCTCGCGTCGAACTGCAGATTCGCCCGGTGCACGCCGGGGCGGCCGAGCGCCTCCGCCTCGGCGGCGGGGCGCGCGGCGAGCGAGAGGCCGCCGAGCCGGCCGCTGACGCGGTAATGCGTCGGCGCGCTCGCCCGACCGTCCCACCGGACCTCGATCGGGCTGGCGATGCCTTGGGGATGCAGCTCGTCGAGCAGCTTGGACGCGGCGTCGCCGAGAGGAATGCGGCTCGCGATCTGCGCCATCAGCGCGAGGTCGAGGCGCTCGGCATGGAAGCTTCCGCCCGCCGGCGGCTGGCCCTCGCGCTGCCGCCAGGCGAACTTGAGCCCGCCGGCCGGCCAGCGCACGCCGTCGCCGGTGACGAAGCCGAAGCGTTGCGCCTCGAGCGTGACGCCGTCCTTGTCGCGGGCACCGATCACTCGGCCCTGGACCTCGGCGAACCGCAACACGTCGACCTCGGGCGCGAGCCGCAAGGCGAGATCGCGCAGCGCCAGGTCCAGGGTCGCGCCCACCGCCTCGCCGTGCCTGACCTCGAACCAGCCGCGCAGCGCACCGATGCCTTCGCTGAGCTCGAACGGCAGCGCCAGGTACTGCCGCAGTGCATGCACGTCGGCCCGCGGCAGGGCGGCATAGACGCTGCCGCTCCAGCGCTGCCAGTCACCGCGCCGGGCGAGCAGCGGCTGGGTGAAGCGGCCGACGACGCTGAAACGCGCGCCCCAGGCCGGCGGCGGGGTGGCGTCGAGCCGCAGCGAGTGCTCGCGCAGGCCGTTGCGGACGACGAAGTCGACGTTCGCGAGCGTGAGCGGCGGCGCGGGGCGCAGCGCGTCGGTCCAGCGCACGGCGCCGCCGCGGATCACGAACTCGCGCTGCCGGAAGAACCAGTCGACGGCGCCGCCGCCTCCGGTGCTCGCGCCGCCGCCGTCGAAGCCGAGCCCGGCGACGAGGAGGCGGCCGGCCGCATCGCGCTGCACGTCGAGCTCGGCGCCTTCGATCGACAGCTGCTCGAAATCGACCTCGAGCGCGAGCAGCGAACGTGCGGAGAGCGCCGCGACGACCCGCGGCAGGCGCAGCGCCGGCAGGCCGTCCGCGCCGAGCAGGCTCACCTCGCGCAGTTCGATCGTCGGCATCCAGCCACTCGACCTGACCTCGATGTCACCGATGCGCACCGGGACCCCCAACACCCGGCTCGCACGGGTTTCAATGGAGCCACGCCACTGCTGGATGTGGGGCAGAATGACCCAATGAAGTGCCAGCCACGCCGCCAGCAGCAGCCCCCAGCCGAGCGCCACCGCGACGCCGATCGCCCGGGCGAACAGGCGTCCGGCGCGACGCGCGGTCGACGGTGATGAGGGTGCGAAGCCGCCCGGAGCGGGTGAAGGCGGAAGGTGTACCGAGCCGTCGGGTGCCGGCGGCAGAGGTCGGGAGGCAGGCGGAGTCGAGGACATGAACGATACGGTGCGCCCGCCACGGGTTCGGAAGGAAGGGGCCGGCGCGGATTGCGCCAGCGAAGGTTCAGGCGGCGGCTCGAGGCTCGGCCCAGGGGCAATCGGCGCTCAGTATCGCAGCCCGTTTCGGCCGGCTCGGGCGGCCTAGCGCAGACCCTCCTCCGAGCCATGGGTTCCAACGGACTCTTTCCGCGCCACGAGCCGGACGCCGCCGCGGCGCGCCGCACGGCGATGGGATTCCCGCGCACGGCCACGGCCGATCACAGCCGCTTCGTCCAGCGCATCCGGCGTCGGTACGCGGCCGAGCTTTTCCTGCTCCAGGACGGCCTGCCGACGCGCGCCGTCATCACCGCGCTGATCGAACGGATGCAGGCCGGCGGCCGGTCGCTCGCGAGCGCGATGCGGGTGACGCGCCAGCTCGTGCTCGAACGCCTCGCGGTGCTCGACATCGAGCAGGGCGCCTCGCTTCACGACGTGACCGCGACGATGACCGGCCTCGCCGAGGCGACGCTCGATCTGTCGCTCGCCCACGCCCAGCGCGAACTCGACGCCCGCTTCGGCGTCCCCCGCAACGCGGCGGGCGAACGCATCGAGTTCTGGATCGTCGGCATGGGCAAGCTCGGCGCCCGGGAGCTGAACGTCTCCTCCGACATCGACCTCATCTACGTCTACGAAGACGAGGGCCAGACCGACGGCGGCCGTGATGGCCAGGGCAAACGCATCAGCGCCGACGAATACTTCGCGCTGCTGGCGAAGAGCCTCTACACGCTGATCGGCGACACCACCGAAGACGGCTTCGTGTTCCGGGTCGACCTCGCGCTGCGGCCGAACGGCAACGCCGGCCCGGCCGCCGTCAGCCTGGCGATGCTCGAGGAGTACCTGCAGGTGCAGGGGCGCGAATGGGAGCGCTTCGCCTGGCTGAAGAGCCGCGTCGTGGCGCCGACCGAGAGCGTGCGCAGCGGCCGGGCGTTCGCGCTGCGCCGCCTGATCTCTCCCTTCGTCTACCGCCGCTACCTCGACTACGGCGTCTTCGAGGGCCTGCGCCAGCTCCATGCCAAGGTGCGCGAGGAAGCGCAGCGGCGCGCCGCCGGGCGACCGGGCCACGCGAACGACGTCAAGCTGTCGCGGGGCGGCATTCGCGAGATCGAATTCATCGTCCAGCCGTTGCTGGT
>CAZZWY010000216.1:0-7245 GCA_964657785.1 uncultured Acetobacteraceae bacterium | reverse complement strand
CGAAGCTCCAGGCGACCGCGGCAATGCGCGTCGTCAGCACCAGGGCGAAGGCGGCGAGCGCGAGCAGCGCCCCGAGCGTCAGCGCCTCTGCGACACCCACGGCGCCGGTCGTCACCGGCCGCTGGGCGGTGCGCTTGACGTGCCGGTCGAACTCCCGATCGGCGACGTCGTTGACCGCGCAGCCGGCGCTGCGCATCAGAAACGTGCCGAGCGTGAACACGATGACGAGGTGCCAGCCGGGAAACCCGCCGGCGGCGATCCAGAGCGCCGAGAAGGTCGGCCAGAGCAGCAGCAAGCTGCCGGCCGGGCGGTCCCAGCGGATGAGGTTCAGGTAGAGGGACAGTCGTCGCACCGGGAGACTGATCACCCTTGCAGCTGCTTCTGAAACACCAGCCCCGCGTGTTCCCGCAACGCGTGAAACTTGATCTTCGGCCAATTCTCTTGCATCGCCCGCAGCTCCCCGGCGTATTCGAGGAGCACGGTGGGCGCATCCACCGCATCGAGGGCGACGCGGTGCGAATTGCCGTCGATGAAGCGTTGCAGTTCGCGCTCGCCGCCGTCGGCCGCGTCGCAGGTGACCCAGCGCGCGACGTTGTAGCGCGCCGGCAGGATGCGCGCCTTGCAGCCGTACTCATGCTCGAGCCGGTGCGCGACGACCTCGAACTGGAGCTGCCCGACCGCCCCGAGCAGCAGGACCGAGCCCGCGACCGGTCGAAACACCTGGATCGCGCCTTCTTCGCCGAGCTGGGTCAGGCCGGCGCGGAGCTGCTTGGTCTTGAGCGGGTCCGCAACCTCCACCGAGCGAAACATCTCCGGGGCGAAAAACGGCAGCCCGGTGTATTGCAGGCTCTCGCCCTCGGTCAAGGTGTCACCGAGCTGAAGCACGCCGTGGTTCGGGATGCCGATGATGTCGCCGGCGAAGGCTTCGTCGAGGAGTTCGCGGCGCTGGCTGAGGAACGAGACGACGGTGTTCGGCCGCATCTCCTTGCCGGAGCGGGCGACCTTGATCCGCATGCCCCGCTTGAAGTGGCCGCTCGCGACGCGGACGAAAGCGATCCGGTCGCGGTGCGCCGGGTCCATGTTGGCCTGGATCTTGAAGACGACGCCGGTGAGCTTCGGCTCGTACGGCTCGACCTCCCGCTGGATCGCGATCCGCGGCCCGGGCGCGGGCGCGAGATCGACCAGCGCATCGAGTACCTCCTGCACGCCGAAGTTGTTGATTGCCGAGCCGAAGAACATCGGCGTCTGCCGGCCGGCGAGAAAGGCGTCTCGGTCGAACGGCGGGGCGGCGTCGGTCAGCAGTTCGATCTCGTCCCGCGACTGCTCGTACTGCATGCCGAAGCGGGCCGGGTAGGCGGGGTTGTCGAGGCCGTCAAGGAACTCTTCGCCGCCGTTCGCCGCGCTTTCGTCGCCACGACCGCCAAAGAGCCGCATCCGCTTCTCGCGCAGGTCCATCACGCCGTGAAAGGCCTTGCCCATGCCGACCGGCCAGGTGAAGGGCACGACCTCCATGCCGAGCTCGCGCTCGATCTCGTCCATCAGCGCCATCGGCTCCTGGACTTCCCGGTCCATCTTGTTGACGAAGGTCAGGATCGGCGTATTGCGGGCGCGGCAGACCTGCAAGAGCCGCCGCGTCTGCGGCTCGACGCCGTTGGCCGCGTCGATCACCATCAGCGCCGCGTCGACCGCGGTGAGCACGCGGTAGGTGTCTTCGGAGAAGTCCTGGTGGCCGGGCGTGTCGAGCAGGTTGATGACGCAGTCGCGGTACTCCATCTGCATCACGCTCGACGCGACCGAGATCCCGCGCTGCTTCTCGATCTCCATCCAGTCGGAGGTCGCATGCCGCGTGGCCTTGCGGGCCTTGACCGAGCCGGCGATCTGGATCGCCCCCGAGAACAGCAGCAGCTTTTCGGTCAGCGTGGTCTTGCCGGCATCGGGGTGGGAGATGATCGCGAAGGTACGACGGCGGCGCACCTCGCGCGTCAAGGGGGAAAGAAGCTCGGACATGCAGGTGCAGCCGAGCGGGCCGGCCGCCTCTCGAAAAGACAACCCGGCATTTTATCCGTTGCGACCTTCGCCGCGCCGGTCAGTCCTTCAGATCGGCGGGGACCTTGCCGCCGTTGGCGGCGACCTTGGTCATCACCTGCCGGTGCAGCCAGATGTTCATCGAGGCGGAGTCGTTCATGTCGCCGCTGTAATGGAGCTCCTGCGCGAGCTCCTTGCGGGCGGCCAGCGAACTGTCGATGCCGAGCAGCTTCATCAGGTCGACGATCGAGGTCTTCCAGTTGAGTTTTTCGGCCGACTTCGCGGTCATGCCGTCGAGCAGGCGTTCGACGTCGACCTCCTCCATCGGAGCGACGACAGGTGCCGCCGACGCAGGCGCAGTGGTCGCCGGGGACCCGGCAGGCGCCGAACTCGCAGGGCCGGCAGGCGCGGCAGGGGCATTCGCGGCGTGCGAGGAAGGGAACAGCTTGCTGAAGATGTTGCTGAGGATGCCCATGGGGTCGTTTCCGGAAAAAAAGAGCTCGCAGCTTGCACGCTCGCGTCGTCCTGCGGCGTAGGACGCAAGGACGGGATCAGCGCGCTTGCGGCGACTCCGGTACGGGCAGGAAGGGCTGCACCACCTCGAGCAGGCGGGCGACGTAGCCCTCCTTCTCGCCGACCGGCGCGGTGCGCAGGAGCGCTTGCGTCGCCGCCGGGAGGCCCGCGCCGCGCGTCATCATCCAGGCGGCGAGGTATTGGGACGCGAGGCAGCCGCCCGCCGTCGCGATGCCGCCACGCGCATGAAACGGCGCGTCGACGACCCGCACACCGGCCTCGACGACCCAGGGCTTCGTCGTCGAATCGGTGCAGGCCGGCATGTCGGCGAGCAGCCCGAGGCGCGCCAGCAGCAAGGTGCCCGAACATTGCGCGCCGATCAGCTGGCGCAGCGGGTCGAGCTGAAGCCGGTCGAGCAGCGACGTGTTCTCCGCGATGGCGCGGGTGTAGAGGCCGCTGCCGAAGATCACCGCGTCGGCATCGTTCGCGAATTCGAGCGGTTGCTGGGCCTGCACCGTCACGCCGTTCATCGAGGTGACGTGCGTGCTCGGACTCGTGATCTCCGCCTTCCAGCCTTCGGCCGAGAGATGGTTGAGCAAACCGAGGGGAACGAACGAGTCGATCTCGTTGAAGCCGTCGAAGGTCAGGATCGCGATGCGCATCGGGCAGCCCAGGTCGCCGGGAGGTCCGGCGAATGTAGCGCAGCCGCTCGACGAACCCGGATCAGGTCGAGAGCCGCGTCACCCCCGGCAGCGCACACGCATAGACCAGGTTGCGCAGCGCCGCGATCGCCCCGTAACGGGTGAAGGTGCGGCGCCAGGCGAGGACGACGCGGCGCGTTGGCACCGGCTTCTTGAAGGGGATGTAGCGGATGTGGTCCTGCACGTTCGCCGGCGCACTCAGGCCCGGCACGACCGTCACGCCCATGCCGGAGGCGACCATGTACTTGATCGTCTCGAGCGACGAGCCCTCGAAACTCTTCCGGATCCCCTCGGCGTCGCTCGAGAACCGCGCGTACTCGGGGCAGACTTCGAGGACGTGGTCGCGAAAGCAGTGGCCGGTGCCCAGCAGCAGCATCGTCTCTTCCTTCAGTTCCTCGGCGCTCACCATCTTGCGCGAGGCGAGCGGATGGTGCTGCGGCACGGCCGCGAGAAACGGTTCGTCGTAGAGCGGCGCGATGGCCAGGCCGGTATCCGGAAACGGCTCGGCCATGATCGCGCAGTCGAGCTCGCCGATGCGCAGCATCTCGAGCAGCCGGGCAGTGAAGTTCTCCTGGAGCACGAGCGGCATCTGCGGCAGCGTCTCGATCGCCTGCCGGACGAGATCGGGCAGCAGGTAGGGGCCGATCGTGTAGATCACGCCGAGCCGCAGCGGCCCGGTGAGCGGGTCCTTGCCGCGCTTGGCGATCTCCTTGAGCATGGCCGCCTGCTCGAGCACCATCTGCGCCTGTCGGACGATCTCTTCGCCGAGCGGCGTCACGCTGACCTCGGCGGTGCCGCGCTCGAAAAGCTTGACGTCGAGCTCCTCCTCGAGCTTCTTGATCGACACGCTGAGCGTCGGCTGCGACACGAAGCACGCTTCGGCGGCCCGGCCGAAGTGTTTCTCACGCGCGACGGCGACGATGTAGCGCAATTCGGTGAGGGTCATGCCTTGATTCTCGCGTGTCGACCGAGCCCCTGCCCGAACGATTCGCCTCGCCGTCGGCCGCTCGGAGTGGCACAGGCATTGCTAAGTTTTGTCAATCTGACCAGGAGATTGCATGCCCCGCCGAGTGAGATTCAGTCGAAAAACGCTTGTCTGCGCCAAGACACTGTCGATGTGGAGTCTGGTGGCCGCAGCGCCCGTTGCCGTCGCCCAGACCGCGGCGCCCCCATCCTCGGCCGTCGCGTCGGACACGGTGGGCACGCTGCAGCCGATCACCGTCACCGCCGAGCGGCAGAACGAGAACATCAAGGACGTGCCGAGCTCGGTGTCGGCCCTGTCCGGCGAAAAGCTGGACGTGTTGAATTCTGGCGGCGGAGACATTCGCCTGCTCGCGGCGCGCGTGCCCAGCCTCAACATCGAGTCGTCGTTCGGCCGCGCGTTTCCGCGCTTCTACATCCGCGGCTACGGAAACCCGGATTTCCATGCCACTGCCTCGCAGCCCGTGTCCCTCGTCTACGACGACGTCGTGCTCGAGAACCCGCTTCTGAAGGGCTTTCCGATCTTCGATCTGTCGCAGGTCGAGGTTCTGGCCGGTCCTCAAGGCACGCTGTTCGGGCGCAACACGCCGGCAGGCGTCGTCAAGCTCGATTCCGCCGCGCCCTCGATCGGGGCGACCGACGGCTACGCAAGCACCTCGTTCGGCACCTACCGGACCAGCAACACCGAAGCCGCGAAAAGCATCCCGCTGGGCCCGCAATGGGCGGCGCGCGCGTCGCTGATCTACCAGCACCGCGACGACTGGGTTTACAACACCGTCTCCCCCGCGCCGACCACGCGCGCCGAAGGTTACGACGACGGTGCCGCGCGACTGCAGTTGCTCTACAAGCCTGGCAACGACTTCAGCGCCCTCTTCAATCTCCACAGCCGTCATCTCAACGGCAGCGCGCGCCTGTTCCGGGCCAACATCATCCAGAAGGGCACGAACGATCTCGTCGCCGGTTTCCAGCCCAACGAATTCTCCACCGACGGTCAGAACCGTCAGTCCATCCAGACCTACGGCGGCAGCGCACGCCTGCGCTGGGTGCTCGGCGACTACACCCTCCATTCGATCACCGGCTACGAGACGGTCCACAGCTACAGCCGTGGCGACATCGACGGCGGCTACGGCGCCGTGTATGCGCCGCCCTCCGGCCCCGGCCTGATCCCGTTCTCGGACGAAACCGCGGGCGCCGTCCACGGTCAGGGCCAGTACACCCAGGAATTCCGGCTCGAATCTCACTACGCCGCACCCCTCAACTGGCAGGCGGGCATCTACTATTTCCATGAGCGGTTCATCTCGGACAGCTACACCTACGACACCTTGGCGGGCGGCGGGCAGACCGGCGACACGACCGACGTCCAGAAGAGCACTTCGTACGCCGCCTTCGGCTCGATCAAGTACGACGCGACGCAGCAACTCAGCTTTCGCGCCGGCTTGCGCTATACCCGAGACCGCAAGCAGCTCGACAGCAACGCCCTCGCCCTGCCCGCTTCGAGTCTGGTCAACGGCACCAGCGCCGATTTGAAGGATTCGAAGCCCACGGGCGACGTGAGCGCGCTCTACCGACTCACGCCCGAGACGAACGTCTATGCGCGCGTCGCGACCGGGTATCGCGGATCGAACGTGCAGCCCGCGGATGCCTTCGGTCCGCAGTCGACTGCAGGGCAAGAGACGACGACCTCGTACGAGGCGGGCATCAAGGCCGACCTGCTGGACAAGCGGGCGCGCGTTTCCGCGAGCGTCTTCCATTACGACGTCAAGAACCTGCAGCTCACGGAGGTCGGCGGCGGCACCGCTTCCAACAAGCTCAAGGTCGCTGAAAAAGCCCAGGGTCAGGGCTTCGAGCTCAGCGCCGATGCCTTCGTCCTGCCGACCCTGCTGGTGACGGCCAGCGGCAGCTACAACAGCACCAAGATCAAGGATCCGAACCTGACCGTCTCCGGCTGCGGTGGTGGCTGCACGATGCTGAGCCCCGCCGCCGGCGGCGGGCAGTACTTCGTCAATGGCAATCCGCTTCCCAATGCGCCGAAGTGGGTGGCGAACTTCACCGCGCGTTACGGGGTTCCGGTCGGCAACGGCGAATATTTCGTCTACACCGATTGGGCTTACCGCAGCAAGGTCAACTTCTTCCTGTTCGAGTCGACGGAATTCACCGGCAAGGGATACGCCGAGGGCGGCCTTCGCATCGGCTACCTTTGGGGCGACGGAAAGTACGAAGTCGCCGCGTTCGGGCGCAACATCACGAACAAGGTCGTCGTCACCGGCGGCATCAACTTCAACAACCTGACCGGCTTCATCAACGATCCGCGAACCTTCGGCGTGCAATTCCGCGCCAATTTCGATTGACCGCCATGGCAGCGGCGCAGCTCGCGCCGCGCGGCGTCGAGCCACGCGCGCTCGGCGATTTCCTCCAGCCATGAACCCCTGCGCGGGCCGAAGGCAACGCTTCCTTCACGCGGCGACTCTCGTCGCAAGCCTGCTCATCAGCGCCGCCGCCGCGGCGCAGGCCGCGGGACGGATGCCGGTCATCGTCGATCTCGACATCGGCGACGACATCGACGACAGCTTCGCGCTCGCGCTCGTGCTCGCGAGCCCCGAGTTCGAACTGCGCGGCATCAGCACGTCGACCGGCGACACCGCCCTGCGCGCACGGATGGTGCTGCGCCTGCTGCGCGAGACGGGGCGCGACGAGGTGCCGGTGCGGGCGGGCATCGCCACCCCCGCCCGCAGCGTCTTCACGCAAGCGCGCTGGGCGAGCGGGCCGCACCGCACGGGCGACGCGTCGCCTTCCCCATCGACCCTCGCACCGGCCCCTCCGGCCGCGGCGTCGGCGCCGGCCGGGGCCGCGCCCTCGATCGACTTTCTGCTTGCCGAAGCGTCGGCCCATCCCGGCGAGATCACGCTGCTCGCGCTCGGCCCGCTGACCAACCTCGCCGCTGCCCTTGGCCGCGATCCCCAGGCGTTTCGGCGCTTCAGGCGGATCGTGATGATGGGTGGCTCGGTGCGCGAGGGCTACCGCCGTT
>CAZZWY010000215.1:0-7250 GCA_964657785.1 uncultured Acetobacteraceae bacterium | reverse complement strand
ATGGCAGAGGCCGAGCGGGCGATCGCGTTGGCCCGGGAGGCGAACGACCGCTTCTTGCATTACCTGCTGCTTTCGCTGGTCGCGCGCACGGCGCTGCGGATGGGCGATGCCGAACGGGCGGCTGCGGCCCTCGTCCAGATGCGCGCCGTCGAGGACCCCCACTGGCCGCCGCAGCGCCTCTATTGGGGCGCGGAAGCCGAGGCGCTCTGCGTGACCACCGATGCCCAGGACGGTCGCGCGGCACTGCATCTGTGGCGCAAGACGCTCGCGCTCGGACACGCTGCGGGCGACAGCGTCTATGCCGTGCGCAGCAATCTCGTCGATATCGAACTCGCCGCCGGGGAGATCGACGCGGCCGTCGCTTCCGGCAAAGCGCTGGTCGAACTGCTGCAGCGTGCGCGCGACGAATACGCACTGCTCCTGGCGCGCGCCAATCTGGTGGCCGCCTTGCTGGCGCAGGGCGACGTCGCTGCCGCGCGGCCGGTCGCCGAGGCGGGATGGGCGCAGGCCAGCGGCTTCGACTCGCAGGCGTTCTATGGCGACTACCTCGCGCTCATGGCGGCGCTGGAGTGCCGGTGGACGGCGGCGGCCCGGCTGGCCGGCTATGCGACCGCCGCCTACGCGCGGCAGGACGCGCCTCGCTGGCCGAACGAGGCGCGCGCCTTCGAGCGCGCCACGGGCTTGACGCGTGCGGCGCTCGGCGGGGCGACCTTTGAGTCGCTGGTCGCCGAAGGGGCCCTGCTCGCCGACTGCCAGATCGCTGGCCTGGCGTTCGGCGTCGCCCGCGGCGCGGGCGGGGAAGATGCTCGCCGCTGAAAGGTTCGGCGCGTTAAAGGACTTTTTATCGCGCGTTGCACGACAGTGCGTCATCGAGTCCACGTCGGGGGGCTCGTCGATGGGACGGCTTCGCGGGAGAGACCTCAGCTGCTCCGGCTCCGCCCCTTCCCCGGGGCCGTCCGCGTTGCCATCGGCCCGTCCTGCAACCAACCTGGAGTGATTGAAATGCAAGGTTTTCCCTCTACACGGCGGACTTCAACGCTGCTCGCGACGGTCATGGTCTTGAGCGTTTCCACGGTCGCCGCGGCGGCGCCGAATCTGGTCGCGAACGGCAGCTTCGAGGGGACGAACGGCCTGTCCGGATGGCGCATCGGCGGCAATGCGGCCGATGGCTATCTGCCCGTCGCGATCCAATACGACCAGGTGAGCCGATATCCGACGGGGGCGCAGGGCGAGTCGGTGCCGACCGACAACGCGGCGTCGGCGGGCCCGGATCCCGCAGGCAGCAACGGCGTCTATTTCGTCAGCGATTCGGCGACCCACCTTTCGGTCTACCAAGACGTCTACCTGACGCCCGGCAGCTACGACATCGGGTTCGACAGCTACGCCACGTACAACGGCTTCGTCCAGCCGCAGGATGCGAATTTCTCGGCATCGATCGCGGGAGTCCGACTCGCCAACTTCGAGGTCTCGACCGTGCCGCCGGGCACCTGGGCGACGCATGCGGGGGTGGCGCTCGTGACGACGGCGGGAAACTATCTGGTGTCGTTCGAATTCAATACCTCGGGTGGCAATGCCAAAGACCTCGTGATCGACCGTGCTTACGTCGTCAGCGATTCGAATGGCGGTGGCACACCCATCGCCCCCGTTCCCGAGCCTTCGACCTGTGCGTTGATGCTCGGCGGGCTCGCCCTCTGGCCGGTTGTCCGTGCTCAAAGGCGGCGCACGCGACGCTAAGCGCTGTCAGCGCATCCCGCGAGACGACGGGCGGCGAAGGCCGTGCTCCGCATCGTCGTCGTCTCTCTTTGACGGCTCGGTCTCGTCGACGTTCGAGACCGTTCCCGGCGCTTCGTCGCAGACTTTCGACTCGGCATGGAACGCGCTCCCGGTGGAGCGGGCGGCACGCGGCGACATGGCGATGCCACGCGTTGCCGTGAGGGTTCGACTCCCTCTTCCATACGCCCTGATCGTCGCGTGCGGCGGCCGGCGTAGGATCGACCTGCAGACCATGCTGAATCCCCAAATTGACAGTGGGGACCTGGTACGGCGTCAAAGCGGTGAAACCAGACGCTTTCCGCCGGCCGAGGACGACCGGTGGCGAGACGCGAATGCCAGCGCGGCGAACCCCAGCACCGAAAGCCGCCACGCCGACGGTTCTGGCACAGGCACCGTCACGGTGAGCGCGTAGTCGCCGTCGCCAAACGAGGCGCCCGAGCCGAAGCCGATGAAACCGTCACCGAGCGTGCCCGTGCCGTAGTTCTCGGCGAACGACATGTTGGCGAACGTGCCGAGGGCGATCTCGTAGGTGCCCGCGGCCAGGCTCGCGGCGTAGTCGAAGTCGCCGCCGGTGCTGTACGCCTGAAAGTAGTTCGAATCGACGAAGGTCGCCGTCGGCCCGCTGCCAGAGAACAGGCTGAAGTAGGGGTCGACGCCGCCGCCTGCGAAGCCGCTGCCGTCGATGGTCACGAGCCCGGCGGAGGCCACCGTGAAGGTGTAGAGCGCGACGTTGTTGGCGACGTCGTCGGGATCGAACAGCGCGGCGCCGAGGTCGCTGCCGACCAGCGCGGCGTTGCCGGGGTCGCCCAGGTTGCCGGCAAAGGTGGTGGCTGCCGATGCGCTGGCGGCAGCACTGGCGATGGCCACCGCGGCGAGCGTGGCAAGGAGACGTGGATTCATGGTCGTCATGTTCTCCGTGGCGCTGGCGTCATGGCAGGACGATATCGCGTCCGGTGATTGTGCATTGCATCTCGGTGCTCGTCTGCTCGGACTGCGCAGTGATGACCGGCGTTTCGCCACCCTCGAACGGGAACTTGGTCGAGACATCCACGAAATACCCCGCTCCGCCATAGCCGAAACTGCGGGTGATCGTCAGGTATTCGCTTGGCGCGCTGACGCCTGACGAGGCCGCGTTCAGCGAAACGAAGGCGAGCGTGCCCGGCGTGCCAATGAAGAAGAAGCAACTGACCTTCTCGACAAGGCGGCGATGGCCTGTCGCCACCGTGCTGAAGGAGATGGAGCATGAGCCTGGAGTCACGCATATGGCGTTGCCGCGCTCCTTGAAAGCCCCGTGCGCGTCGTCGTCGTCGACTTGCACCTGCGTGGCGCGGACGGTCGCCGCCGCCGCAGTGACGGCCGCGGGCCTGGCGACCGTGCAGACGCCGCACAGCAGCGTTGCCAGGATCGGCGAAAGAAAGGCAGGAAAGGGTCGCACGGGGTTCTCCGATCTGAATGGGAAAAAGCATCCGGAGCGTCCTCGACAGTCGCGGCGATCAAGGCGTTCCGGTCACAAGAAGTGATCGACGAGCAACTGTCGCGGGACCGAGGATAAAAAGTCCTTTACGCCGCTAAATCGCATGTCGAGGTCGGCGGCGTACCCGAGCGCTGGATCAGCGTCACGGCGCCGCCTTGGCCCTCGGCCTCGGGCTGGGAGCCGTCCACCAGGCTCGCCGACCCGGAGCGGCTCGGTGCGATGGCCGCACACGCGCTTGACTCCGGTTCCCGACACGGGGGTGCGGCGCGACGCTGGCACCGCGGATCAACGAGTTGCTGAACCTTTGGTCGCCGGGCCATGCCGTGCGGTTTCCTGCCCCCCGCCGGGCGATGCGCCGTGGCTCTCGTCCTCGAGTCCGTGGACATCATGAAACGTGGATTGCACTGCCAGGAGCGGAATCGCTGCGCCACAGCTTGTCGTCCGCGGCCAGCGCGCGTTCCCCTCAGCCGACGTGTCGACTTCCGGCAGTTTCCGTTTCGGTCGCTTTTTGAGCTCCTGTCGATCGACCGCAAGCTGCTGGTCGACCTGCAGTCGGGGCTGTGCCGTGCCCCGGAAGGGACAACGGCGGACGGCCACTATTGCCAGATCGCCGGTTGGGCGTGTTTGGTCGCCGGCGAGGCGGGCGGCAACGGGCCCGCAGTCGAAAGATTCGGCGCGTTACATGGCAAAGATGCTTCCGGATGCGACATTCACCAACATCGTCGGAAGCTGTTTCGATGGGCGCCTGCGGCAGCGGGTTGAAGCTGTCGTCCCGTCCACCACGCGTACCGAGATCGGCAGCCGATCGTCGGCGCGGGGTCTCGTCGTCGAGGCATTGCGGGGGGACCGCCGCAGCGATCCGGCAGGCGCTGCGCGGTTCGCGTCAGGCGGCGTCCGGCACGCCGCCGAGCTTCGCCCAGAGGTAGCTCATCTCGAGCGCCAGCACGTGCGCGCGCTGGGCGTTGTCGGCTGCGCCGCCGTGGCCGCCCTCGATGTTCTCGAAGTAGAGCACCCGGTGGCCCTGGGCGAGCATCTTCGCGGCCATCTTGCGGGCGTGGCCGGGGTGGACCCGGTCGTCGCGGGTCGAGGTGGTGAAGAAGATCTCCGGGTAGCGGACCTCCGGTTGGACGTTCTGGTACGGGCTGTAGCGCTCGATCCACGCCCATTCCTCGGGCCGGTCCGGGTCGCCGTATTCGGCCATCCACGACGCGCCGGCGAGCAGCCGGTGATAGCGCCGCATGTCGAGCAGCGGCACGCTGCAGATGACCGCGTTGAAGAGCGCGGGCCGCTGCATCGCGACCGCGCCGACCAGGAGACCGCCGTTGCTGCCGCCCTGGATGCCCAGGTGCGCCGGGCTCGTGATGCGGCGCGCGATCAGATCCTCGGCGACGGCGATGAAGTCGTCGTAGCTGCGCTGCTTGTGCTCCTTCACGGCGGCCTGATGCCAGGCCGGGCCGTACTCGCCGCCGCCGCGGATGTTGGCGACGACGTAGACGCCGCCGCGCGCGAGCCAGGCGCTGCCCCAGAGGGCCGAGTAGCGCGGCTGCAGCGAGATCTCGAAGCCGCCGTAGCCGTAGAGCAGGGTCGGCAGGCTGCCGTCGGCCGCATCTTCCGCATCCACCCCGGCGGGCCAGACGACGAAATAGGGCACGCGGGTGCCGTCGGCGCTGGTCGCGAACGACTGCTCGACGCGCATGCCGGCGGCGTCGAAGAGCGCCGGCAAGGCCTTCAGGCGTTCGCGCCGTTCGCCTGCCGGGTCCGCCGTGCTCGCGAGCCAGAGCGTGTCGGGGGAGAGGTAGTCGGTCGAGACCAGCAGGTAGTGCTCGGCGAACGGGTCGTCGGGCTGCATCGGATCGTGCAGCGCGCTCGCGCCGAGCGTGCCGGGGAAGGGCGCGACGATCTCGGTGCGCGACAGGCCCGTCGGCGTTCGGCGCCACTGCTCGAGGCGGCTCGCGACGTTCTCCAGGACGTTGACGATCACGTGTTCGCGGGTCGTCGTGTAGCCGGCGAGCGAGCGGCTGGCGTTCGGCGTGAACAGCACCTCGAAGCGGCGCTCCCCCTTCAGATACGCCGCCGCGTCGGCCGCGAGGAGCGAGCCGCTCGGATAGTGCGTCTGGCCGAAGGTCGCGTCGCTGCGAAGCTCGAGCAGCAGGGTGTCGGCCGGGCTGCCCGCGCTGTGCCAGAACGTCGCGGTGGCGTCGTCCGGCACGTCGAGTCTTTGCTGCCCGTGGCCGCGGTCGACGAAGGTTTCCTGGCGATAGAAATCGAGGGCCCGGGTGAACCGGGTGCGCTGATGGCCGGGCGTGGGGTCGACCGAGACGCCGACGCTGACGTCGCCGGGCAGGCCTTCGAACACGGTCGGCGCCTCGGCGATCGGCGTTCCGCGCGACCAGCGTTTGACGACCCGCGGGTAGCCGGAATCGGTCATCGACCCCGGGCCGAAGTCGCTGCCGACGAAGACGGTGTTCGCGTCGAGCCAGTCGACCCGGCTCTTCGCTTCGGCAAGCGCGAAGCCGCCGGCGACGAAGCGCTTGGTGACGGTGTCGAACTCGCGCACGACGCTCGCATCGGCACCGCCGCGCGAGAGCTGGACGAGGCAGAGGCGATGCTCGGGCGGCAGGCTCGTCGCGCCGCCCCAGACCCAGTTCTCGGATTCGGCGGCGCCGAGTGCGTCGAGGTCGAGCACCGTCTCCCACGGTGGGTCGTCGGCGCGGTAGCCGGCGAGCGACGTGCGTCGCCAGAGGCCGCGCGGGTGGGCTTCGTCCTGCCAGAGGTTGTAGAAGAAGTCGCCGCGGCGCGTGATCTGCGGGATGCGCGCCTTCGAGTCGAGCAACGCGCGCAGGCGGTCCCGGGTCGGCGCGTAGTCGGGGCGGGCGGAGAGGAGCCCTTCCGATTCGGCATTGCGTGCCCGCACCCACGCGAGGGCGCGCTCGCCGAGCACGTCTTCGAGCCAGAGGAAAGGGTCTTCGTCGACCGCGAGGGATGTCACGGGAGCGGTGGTCGCCATGGGCAGATCCTCAAGTCAGCCGTTGCGGCGTGATCTCGACCGACTGCTTGCCGTCGCCGACCCACGCCGTGCCGTCCTGCACCGTCACCTGCAGTTGCATGCCGCGTTGCGCCAGCGCGGCGAGCGCCTGGCTCTGGGCCGCCTCGAGCTGCCAGACGGCCAGGTTCTTCGCCCGCGTGAGTTTCGAGGCGATGCCGTTCCACCAGATCGTCGTGCTCGGGCTGAAGCTGATGACGCTGACCTGCGCCGCCCGGCCGCTCGCGCGCATCAGTCGCTTGTCGTCCGGCTGGCCGATCTCGACCCAGTGCAGGATCTGCCCGGTCAGGTCCTTGTGCCAGAGCGCCGGTTCGTCGACGTCCCACAAGTCCTTGGCGAATTCGAGCGTTCCCTGCTGGCGGTCGGCGGGCAGGAAGAGCGCCATCGCCAGCAGCCGCACCATCATGCGTTCGTCGGTCTCCGACGGGTGCCGCGCGATGGTCAGGGCTTCGTCGACGTAGACGTTGCGGTCCATGTCGGCGATCTGCAGGCCGGCTTTGTGGATGGTTGCCTTCAGGGCCATGGTCGTCGTCGCGGAAAGCGACGATTAGACCATCGTGAGTCCTGCCGCATGGGCGGCGCGAGACAATACGGCCCCACCTCCGCGCGACCCCACGCTCATGTCCATGAAGAAGACCGACCTCGTCAAGCACCTCGCGAAGAAGCTCGACGGGCGAATGAAGGCGGCCGGCGTGCCGGACCGGTTCGCGCAGGGCGCGGCCGACGCGTCCGACAGGCGCGAGCAGCGCCGTCGCGATGCCGCGGCCGGCCTGGTGCCGTTCGCCTGCAAGCTGCCGGCGGAGCTGGTCAAGCGTCTGCAGGAACGAGCGGCCGGCCACGAAGGCGGCCTGAACGCACTCGTCGCGCAGTTGCTGCAGCAGGCGCCGGGCGACCCCGTGCCCTGAGCTAGTGTGGTGTTTCACGCGATGCGGAACATAAAACCGTGTCTTCGGCCGCCTG
>CAZZWY010000214.1:0-7271 GCA_964657785.1 uncultured Acetobacteraceae bacterium | reverse complement strand
GCAGCACGGCGAAGTTGAAGAGCGGCGGCGGCGACGCGGTCGCCCATTCGAGCGAGCGGCCGTTCCAGGGGTCGCCGGTAGTGTCGCGCAGGACCTGCCGCTGGCGGATGCTGACCACGAGTTGCAGCACCTGGCAGACGATGCCGACGAAGATCGACGCCGCGCCGATCGCCGCGACGATCAACCACGGGTGCCACTCGGGGTTGTCGTAGTGCTGCATCCGCCGCGTCATGCCCATCAGGCCGAGCAGGTAGAGCGGCATGAAGGCGAGGTAGAAGCCGACGATCCAGAACCAGAACGCCGCCTTGCCGAGGCCTTCGTGGAGGCGGAAGCCGAAGGCCTTCGGGAACCAGTAGGTGTAGCCGGCAAAGGCGCCGAAGAGCACGCCGCCAATGATGACGTTGTGAAAGTGGGCGACGAGGAAGAGGCTGTTGTGGAGGACGAAATCGGCCGGCGGCACGGCGAGCAGCACGCCGGTCATGCCGCCGATCGTGAAGGTCACCATGAAACCGACCGCCCAGAGCATCGGCACCGAGAAGCGGATCGAGCCGCCGTACATCGTGAAAAGCCAGGAGAAGATCTTCACGCCGGTCGGGACCGCGATGACCATCGTCGCGATGCCGAAGACGGCGTTGACGTCGGCGCCGGCGCCCATGGTGAAGAAGTGGTGCAGCCAGACCATGAAGGCGAGCAGGCAGATCGCCATCGTCGCCGCGACCATCGAGCGGTAGCCGAAGAGCGGCTTGCCGGAGAAGGTCGAGACGACCTCCGAGAAGATGCCGAAGGCCGGCAGGACCAGGATGTAGACCTCCGGATGCCCCCAGGCCCAGATGAGGTTCATGAACATCATCATGTTGCCGCCGGCTTCGTTGGTGAAGAAGTGGAAGCCGGCATAACGGTCGAGCAGGAGCATCGCGAAGGTCGCGGTGAGGATCGGAAAGGCCGCGACGACAAGCAGGTTCGAGGCGAGCGTCGTCCAGCAGAACATCGGCATGCGCAGGTAGCTCATGCCGGGCGCGCGCACCTTCAGCACCGTCGTGACGAGGTTGACGCCCGAGAGCAGGGTGCCGACGCCCGAGATCTGCAGCGCCCAGAGGTAGTAGTCGACGCCGACGCCCGGCGAATACGTCGCCTCCGAGAGCGGCGGGTATGGCAGCCAGCCGGTGCGCGCGAACTCGCCGACGATGAGCGAAATGTTGACGAGCAGCGCGCCGGTCGCGGTGAGCCAGAAACCGACCGAATTGAGCGTCGGGAACGCCACGTCGCGCGTGCCGAGCTGCAGCGGCACGACGAAGTTCATGAGCCCGATCATGAACGGCATGGCGACGAAGAAGATCATCATCGTGCCGTGCGCGGAGAAGATCTGGTCGAAGTGCTCCGGCGTGAGGAAGCCGCCCGACTGCACCGCCACCGACTGCTGCGCCCGCATCAGGAGCGCATCGGAAAAGCCGCGCAGCAGCATCACCATCGCGAGCAGCACGTACATCACGCCGATGCGCTTGTGGTCGACGCTGCTGAGCCACTCCCGCCAGAGGTACGGCAGGTGACCCTTGACGACGACCCAGAGCAGCACGCCGGTCAGGACGACGGCGACGACCGCCGAGGCGACCAGCGCCAGCGGTTGATCGAAGGGAATGGCCGACCAGCTGAGGCGGCCGAAGATCGCGCTGTCTTGCATCAATGTTCCAGGTCGAAGGACTTCGCCGTGCCGGGGCTTTTCAGGCCGGGGCCGGGGCCGGGCGGGAGCGTCTGGTCGACGATGCGGTCGAAGAGATCGGGGGCGACGGCGGCAAAGCGCGTCGGCGGATGGTTCACGCTCTGCCGGGCGAGCGCCGCGTAGCCGGCAGCGTCGAGCGGGGCGCCGCCCTGGCTGCGCGTCGACGCGACCCAGGCGGCGAAGGCGGGAGCGTCGAGCGCGCGGACCGCGAAGTGCATGTCGGAAAAGCCGTCGCCGTTGAACATGGCCGAGAGGCCGCCGAGCGTGCCGACCTCGTCGGCGCGCAGGTGGAGTTGCGTCGCCATGCCGTTCATCGCGTAGATCATGCTGCCGAGCCGGGGGACGAAGAAGGCGCTCATCACGCTGGCCGAGGTGATCGAGAAGCGGACCGGCACTCCCGCCGGCACGACGAGCTCGTTGATGGTCGCGACGTGCTGGTCGGGGTAGATGAAGAGCCACTTCCAGTCGAGCGAGACGACCTGGATGTGAAGCGTCGGCTTGGTCGAGGCGATCGGCACGGCCGGGTCGAGCTGGTGCGAGCCGATCCAGGTGACGCCGCCGAGCAGCATGACCACCATCACCGGAATCGCCCAGACGACGAGCTCGATCTGGCCGGAGAAGGTCCAGTCCGGCCGCCGCCGGGCGCGCGCATTCGACGCCCGGAACCACCACGCCACCCCGAGCGTCGCGAGGATGGTCGGGACGACGATCGCCAGCATGATCGCGAGCGAGTCGAGCAGGATCATCCGGTTGGCCGCGCCGATCGGGCCGACCGGCGAGAGCACCGCGGTGCTGCAGGCGCCGAGGAAGAGCAACGCGGCCACCGCCGCGCAGCGCCCGGCGGCTCGGAAGGCGGCGCCGCGGCAGTCGACGAATCGTTGGGGCATGGTCGGGGCGGGAGGGTCGGAAGTGATCGGCATTTGATGTTCCCGATCCTTCGGGGCGCGCCGGCACCGCCCGCGGATTACCGGGCCGCCTTGAAGCTCGTGAAGATGCGCGTCTGCACCCGACGGATCTCCGGAGGTGCGGCGTCCGGCGGGGTCATGCGCTTCTTGTCGGCCTCCGACAGAAAGATCGTCTTGTTGTCGGCCACGTCCTTCTTCACGAACTTCAGCGACGCGGCGTTCGGGTTGGCGTAGAAGACCTTGTTGGTGAGGCCGGCCGCGACCTCGGGCCGCAGGATGTAGTTGATGAACTTGTGCGCGTTGTTCGGGTGCGGCGCGTCCTTCGGAATCGCCATGGTGTCGAAGAAGAGCGTCGCGCCGCCCTTGGGCACCAGCGCCTCGATGGCCGCCGGCGCTTGTCGGTTCGCCTCGAGCGCCCGGGCCCGGGCGATGTTGATGTCGCCGGAATAGCCCATCACGGCGCAGAGCGCGCCGCCGGCCAGGTCGTTGATGTAACCGGACGAGGAAAAGCGCGTCACGTACGGGCGGACCGTCTTCAGCATCGCGGCAGCGGCGTCGTAGTCGGCCGCGGTCGTGCTGTAGGCGGGCTTGCCGACGTAGAGCATCGCGACCGGCAGCACCTCGGAGGCCGAATCCAGGAAATTGATGCCGCAGCCCTTGAGCTTGGCCGCGTATTTCGGGTCGAAGATCAGGCTCCAGGCGTTGTCGGGCATCGGCAGCGCCGGCGCCGTGGCGAGCGCCGCCTGGACCTTCGGCACGTTGATCCCGACCGTGACATAGCCCCACAGCCAGTCGACCAGGTACTGGTTCCCCGGGTCGACATTGGCGAGCTGCTCGAGCAGCCCCTTGTCGAGGTTGCCCCAGTTGCTGAGCTTGCTGCGGTCGAGCTTTTGCAACAGGCCGCCGGCGATCTGCGTCTTCGCGAAATGCGAGCCCGGCACGACGATGTCGTAGCCTGTCTTGCCGGCGATCAGCTTCGCATGCAGGACTTCGTTGGCATCGTAGTTGTCGTAGTTGACCTTGATGCCGGTTTCCTTCTCGAAGTTTTTGATCGTGTCGTCGGCAATGTAGTCGGACCAGTTGTAGATGTTGAGCTGCGGCGGCTCGTCCGCCGCGCGTGCCGGGCGCGCTGCGCCGGCGAGCGCCAGCACCAGCGCACCCGCCAGCGATGCGAAAGAGGCGATGCGCCCGGAGGTCGGTTGCATGGGGTTCGGGGCTCCGTAAGATCAGCGGGGGCAGGGCAGGGTCGATTCGCGGCCGTCGGCCAGATGCTAGCGGCACCGGGGCCGTCCTGCGCCCCACTCAACTTTCCAGGAGCCGCCATGCGGTTCACTCGCTCTGCAGGCGACGAAGGGTCGACGCGTTGAACCGAACGCACACCGTGGCTGCGGCCACGCTCACCGCCGTGCACCGGCGCCGCCTTCGCGACGTCTACCGCTCGGCCGGCTGGCCGTGCCAGGACCTGCTCGAGGTCGAGCTGCTCGCCGCCGGGCTGATCGAGCGCGTCCGCGGGCCGCTCGGCCACGAGACGCTGCGCGTCACCGAAGCGGGCATCACGGCGCTCGCCGACACGCTGCAGCGCAACCGGGCGCGACGCGACGCGCACGAGCAACTCGTCGAGCGCATCGCCCGCGAAATGACCCGCGCCGGCCGGATCGCCTGGCGCGGCCTGCAGCTGCGCGCCAAGGTCGGCGACGCCTGGGCGATGGCGATGCCCGACGTCTTCTCGATCCGCCACACGAGCGTCGAGGCCTACCTCGACCCGGTCGTGCACGAGATCAAGGTGCAGCGCGCCGACCTGCTCTCCGACCTGCGCAGCGCGCGCAAGCGGGCCGCGTACCTGCAGCTCGGCAGCGAATGCTGGTACGTGATCCGGGCCGGCATCGCCCGGCCGGAGGAGATTCCGCCGGACTGCGGCGTCATCGTCGCCGACGACAGCGGGCTCGACGTCGCACGCCCGGCACCGCGCCGCGCGATGCCGATGCCGTTTGCGGTCTGGATGGCGCTCGCCAAGGCCACTCCCGTCGACGGTTGGCGTCATGACGACGCGCAAGGCATCCTGCGCGATGTGGACGCGGGCACCGGCGACGACGGGTCGGTCCGCTGACCCGCCGATCGCTCGGCGAGGTAGCCTTCGCACGTCGATCCGCCCTCGCCCTTCGCCGTCGCTTGAACGCTGCGCCATGGACGATGCCCGACGGCCGGTCCTCCGGTCCCCCCTCCCTCTCGTCCTCGACCAAAAGCCTGCAGACCGGGCTCGACGCGGTCTGCGCTGCTGCCCCCAGCCCAGCCGCAGCGTACGGCTTGCCAGAGCCTGCTCACGGCATCGGCGGCGAAGCCCGCCTGAGGCCGAACGACGGCCCGGCCGTGGCCGAACGCGTGAATCAGCGCGCCCGCCGCCTGCCGAACTTGAGCGCGTAGCGCGATTGCCGGTCGGCGTCCGCGAACCGCAGGTCGCGGCCGACCCAGCCGCCTTCGGCGACGAACGCGTCGAGCTCCCCGGCGCCCTGCGTCAACAGCACCGCGACCTCATGGCCCGGACGAATCTGCAGCCGGTAGACGATGTCGTCGACCCGCGCGCTCGCGAGGCCGCGCGGCTGCACCTCGAGCTGCGCCTTGCCGCAACTCGTCTGCTGGGCGCCGACCGTGACGCAGAGCTCGCCGTCGTAGCGACCCGGCCCCGGCGCCGCCGCCGCCGACACGCCGGCGCCGATCGCCACGCCGAGCCCGGCGAGGTGGCGGGCCACCTTCGGCGCCACCCGTGCGCCTACGAAGTCAGCCCCTCGGCCTTCAACGCCGCCTGCACGGCAGGGCGGGCGTGCATGCGGGCCATGAACGCGCCCAGGTTCTTCAACCCGCCGATGTCGATGCCGGTGTGCGAGGTCCAGTTCGTGACGGTGAAGAGATAGGCGTCGGGCACGGTGAACTGCGCGCCCATCAGGTACTCCTTGCCCTCGAGCTGGCTGTCGACCCACTTCAGCCGGCCGATCGCCTTCTCGCGCATCAGACCGCGCGCTTCCTCGGGCATCTTCGGGTTGAACAGGAAGCCGATGCCCTTGTGCAATTCGGTGCTGATGAAGTTGAGCCACTCCTGGGCGCGATAGCGCTCGAAGCTGCCCGGAGGGGCGATCAGGTGCCTGGCGGGCACCTGGTCGGCGATGTACTGGACGATCGCCGGCCCTTCCGTCAGCCGAGCGCCGTTGTCGAGCTCGAGCAGGGGCACGTACCCCTTCGGGTTGACCTGGTAGTAGTCGCCGCCGTCCGCGGTCTTGTGCGCCATCAGATCGGTCGACACCGCCTCGAAGTCCAGCCCGGCCTCGCGCAGCACGATGTGGGGAGAGAGCGAACAAGCGCCGGGGTGGAAGTAGAGCTTCATGGGGGTCCTGATGGGAGGCTTCTCGAGAGCTCTCATTAGACTGCTTTTTTTGCAGGGCGTCGTCCGGGAGGGCCGGGGCTGGGCCAGGGCCGCGCGCCCAGTGCAGCGCGGATCGGCTAGGCTCGGGCATCCAGACAAGGAGGCCGGATGCCGCGCCCCATCCTCGACGAAACCCGACTCCACCCCGCGATCCGCGACCAGGTCGCGAACCTGCATGCCGACATGGTGCACAACGTGCAGGCCGCGGCCTCGTCCAATCCGGTCCTCGTGGTCGGCATGGCCTTCAACCCGTTCTGCCGCCGCGCCCGCCGCCTGCTCAAAGGGGCGGGGGTCGCGCATCACTACCTGGAGTACGGCAGCTACCTGCGCCTGTGGCGCGCGCGCAATGCGTTGAAGATGTGGAGCGGGTGGCCGACCTTTCCGATGGTCTTCGTCAAAGGCGTGCTCGTGGGGGGGGCGGACGACCTCCAGCGCCTCGTCGCGAGCGGCGAGTTGCAGCGCCTGCTCGGCGAATAGCCGGCCGATGCGCCTCGCCCGTGCCGCGATCCTCGGCCTGGCACTCGCCTGCGGCGCCGTTGCGCGGGCCGAGCCGGCGCCGGAGCCGACCCATGATTGCCGCGTCCCGGGTATCGGCAACAGCGTCCAGTGCGGCATGCTGCGGCGCCTGCTCGATCCGGCGCGGGCCGGCGGCCCGACGATCGAGGTGCACTACGTCGTCGTCCCGGCGATGGCGCGCCGCAAGCTCGCCGACCCGGTTTTCCTCCTCGCCGGCGGCCCGGGCCAGAGCGCGATCGACGTCGCGCCGCAGATCCTGGCGCTCTTCAGCCGGCTCAACAACCGCCGCGATCTCGTCTTCGTCGACCAGCGCGGCACCGGCCGGTCGGCGCCGCTGACCTGCGACGACCCGGCACGCGAGTCGCTCGCCGAGCAGGCCGACCCGGGCCGGCAACTGCAACGCCTCGCCGCGTGCCGGGCCCGCTTGCGCGAGCTTCCCTACGTTCGTAACGACGCCGGCCTCGGCTTTTTCACGACGACGCTCGCGATGCAGGACCTCGACGCCGTGCGCCGCGCCCTCGGCGCCGAACGCATCGACCTCGTCGGCGTCTCCTACGGCACCCGCGCCGCCCTCGAGTACCTGCGCCAGTTTCCGGACCAGGTGCGGCGCAGCGTGCTCGACGCCGTCGCCCCGCCCGACATGGCGCTGCCCGCCACCTTCTCGACCGATGGCCAGGCGGCGCTCGACGCGATGTTCGCGGCCTGCGCCGCCGCCCCG
>CAZZWY010000213.1:0-7285 GCA_964657785.1 uncultured Acetobacteraceae bacterium | reverse complement strand
CGTCGCGCTTCGTCGTGCTCAACAAGATCGACGCCCTGCTCGACCCGCTCGGTACGGTCGAGGAGACCGAAGCGCACATCGCCCGCCAGTGCCGCGAAACCGCCCGCACGCTCGGCGTCGCCGAGGACCGCGTCTTCGCCCTCTCGGCGCGCCAGGCGCTCGCCGCCCGGGTCGACGGCGACGCCGCCGCGCTGCTGAAGAGCCGGCTGCCGGCGCTCGAATCGGCACTCGGCGCCCAGCTGCTGCCGCAGCGGCGCCAGGTGCTCGAGCAGGTCGTCACCGAGGGTGTGCGGCAGCTCGAGGCGCAGGTGCTGCGCGGCCTCGGCGACCAGCGTCGCCAGATCGCCGAGCAACTCCTCGAACTGCGCGGACTGCAGGGCAAGAGCAGCGGCAAGGTCAAATTGCTGCTGCAGCGGGTCGACGCCGAGACGGCCGAATTCGAGACCTGCACCGTGCGGCTGCAGGCAACCCGGCTGGTGCACGCGCGGATGCTGAAGGACACGCTCGCCCTGCTCTCGACCGACCGGCTGCGCGAGGAGGTGCAGACGATGCAGAAGGCGATGCAGGCGTCGCTGCTCAACCTCGGCGCCAAGCGGGCGTTCGTCGCGCTCGTCGAACGGCTGCGCGCGCTGCTGGCCGAAAGCGAACGCCGCAGTGTCGAGATCCACTCGATGCTGGGCGCCTCGTTTTCGCGCCTGAACGCCGAATTCGGCTTCAGCCTCGCGCTGTCCGACCCGCCCGACCTGAACGCCTTCTTCGAGGAGCTCGCGCTGATCGACCGCAGCTATGTGCAATACCTCGGCCTGACGCAGGCGCTGCGCCTGTCGAGCGCCAAATTCATGGAGCAGTTCCGGCGCATGCTGGTCTCCAAGCTGCGCGTCGTGTTCGAGGGGGCGTCGAGCGAACTCGAGCTCTGGAATCGCAGCGCTTCCTCGATGATCGATTCGCAGCTGCGGGACCGCCGCAAGACCTTCAGGCGCCGCCGCGAAACGCTCGAGCGCGTGCAGACGGCATCGAGCGAGCTCGAGCTGCGGCTCGCCGAACTCGACGGGCAGGATTCGCGCCTCGTGGGCTTTCAGGCGCGTGTCGGGCACTTGCTCGAGGCGCTGCGCGAACAGGCGGCGGCCGGGCCTGCGGTCACCATGCCTCCGATCGAGGAAGCGACCGGCGTCGACATCGATCTCGACAGCGTGCGCCTGGCGTTGCGCGCCTGAATCGCGGCCTCGTGGCGGTGTCCGAGGTCGTCGCGCCGGTTCCGGCCCCGGCCCCGGCCCCAGCCCCTGCGTTACCGAATCCTGCCCGTGCGGCCGATTTCGCCGGGCTGCTGATCGACTGGCAGCGTGCCCACGGCCGCCACCGCCTGCCGTGGCAGAACACGCGTGACCCGTACCGCGTCTGGCTCTCCGAAATCATGCTGCAGCAGACGCAGGTCGCAACCGTGCTCGGCTACTACGACCGCTTCCTCGCGCGGTTCCCCGAGGTCGGTGCGCTCGCCGCGGCCACGCAGGAAGACGTGCTGGCGCTCTGGAGCGGCCTCGGCTACTACAGCCGGGCCCGCAACCTGCACCGCTGCGCGCAGACGGTGGTGGCCCTGCACGGCGGCGTGTTTCCGGCCAGCAGCGCGGCGCTCGCGCAACTGCCCGGCATCGGCCGCTCCACCGCGGCGGCGATCGCGGCGTTCTGCTTCGGCGAACGCGTCGCGATCCTCGACGGCAACGTCAAGCGGGTGCTGACGCGCCTGCTCGCCTTCGACGGCGATCTGGCCGAGGCGGCGCAGGAACGCGCGCTCTGGGCGGAGGCGACCCGGCTCCTGCCCGACCACGGCATCGAGGCGTACACGCAGGGCCTGATGGACCTCGGCGCGACGATCTGTTCGACCCGTGCGCCCGCCTGCCTGCTGTGCCCGGCGCAGCCGCTCTGTGCCGCGGCGCGCGCCGGAACGCCGGAGCGCTTCCCGGTCAAGTCGCGGCGGCTGCTGCGCGGGCGCCGCGAGCATGTCTGGCTCTGGCTTGCCTGGCGAGGCCAGGCGTGGCTCGTTCAGCGGCCGCAGACGGGCGTCTGGGCGGGGCTCTGGAGCCTGCCCGAACTGGCCGACCTCGCCGCGTTCGAGGCGGCCGCGGCGGGGTGGCCCGGCGAGGGGGAGGTGCTTCCGGCCTTCACCCACACCTTGACCCATTTCGACTGGGCGCTGCGCCCGGTGCGCTGGACGATCCCTGGCGCCGCGAGCGCCAGCGCCGTGAGCACCATGACGAAACCGTTTCCCGGCGGCCGCTGGTTCACGACCGAAAACGCGCTGGCCGCCGCCATTCCGGCGCCGCTCAAAAGGCTGTTGCAGCGCTGAGTTGGGTCGACGCACCTGCAGGGCGAGCAGGGCGACCCCGGCGCGCGCTGAGCGGGAACGCGACTTGCCCGTCCAGGGTTCTCCACATTCCCTGCAGGACCCACCCATGCTCTCTTCCCGGCTCTCCAGAAGAACGCTCGTCGTCGGCTCGACTGCGGTCGCCGCGCTGTTCTCCACGCGCTACGCCTCGGCGCAAGTCGGCGTTTCCACGTCGACCGACTGGTTCGCGATGGTCCAGGCGCAGCACGTGATGATCGGCAAGACCTTCGACGCGTTGCTCGCGAGCAAGTCTGCTCCCCGCACCGGCGTGCTGAAGGCGCTGGCGTATCAGCTCACCGCGCACTCGACCGCGGAAGAGAACGTGCTCTATCCCGCCCTGGTGCGCAACGGCCTCGCGACCGAGGCGGACAAGCTCTATCTCGACCAGGCGCATGCCAAGGTCCTCAACGCCGAGCTCGACATGAACGCGCTGCTCGGCGAATCGGGCGATGGCTGGATGGACACCGCCCGGACGCTTCAGGCCGCGGTGGCCAAGCACGCCAAGGAAGACGAGGAGGCGACCCTGTTTCCGCAACTCCGCAGCAAGCTCACGGCCTCGCAGAACTCGATCCTCTCCAGCGAATTCAAGGTGCAGTTCGCGTCGGTCAAGCCGGCGGCGGTGCTCTGACGGGCGAGGCGGCACGCGCCGCCTCGCGACCGATGTCAGTCCCGCGCGTCCAGCTCTCGGTGGCGGACCAACGTCGCCGCTCGCGGGCGAAAGCTTTGCGCCAGCGTTTCGACGAAATAGACCGAGCGGTGCTGACCGCCGGTGCACCCCACCGCCACCGTGAGGTAGCTGCGCTGGTCGAGCTCGAAGGCCGGTAGCCAGCGCACCAGAAATACTTCGATCTGCGCGAGCATTTCCTCGACTTCGGGCTGGGCGCGAAGGTAGTCCGCGACCGGCGCATCCCGGCCGGTGAGCGGGCGAAGTTCGCGGAGGTAATGCGGGTTCGGCAGCACCCGCACGTCGAACACATAGTCGGCGTCGAGCGGTACGCCGTGCTTGAAGGCGAAGCTTTCGAAGACGAGCGTGAGCCGGTTCGCCTTGGCGCGGACCATGTCGCGCACCCAGGCCCTGAGCTGGGCCGGGCGGAGCTGGCTGGTGTCGACGACGGTCGCCACTTCGCGCAGCGCCGCGAGGAGCTCGCGCTCGAGTTCGATCGCGTCGACGAGCGCGCGGCGCCCCTGCTCCGCATCGTCGCCGCGGCGCCTGTTGCGTGTTGCCGTGCTGCCAGCCGGCGGCCCGCGTTCATCGGAGAGTGGATGCGGGCGCCGCGTTTCCGAAAAGCGGCGCACCAGCGTGTCGGTGCTCGCGTCGAGAAAGAGCACGTGCGTGGCGATGCCTTCGTCGCGCAGCTGCGCCAGCAGCGGCAGCAGATACGGCAGCGAATCGGCGCTGCGCACGTCGACCGCGATCGCGAGGCGCCGGTCAAGGCGCTCGTGTTCGAGCCGGACGCAGTCGCGCAGCAGCTCCGGCGGCAGGTTGTCGACGCAGAAGAAGCCACCGTCTTCGAGCGCATGCAGCGCGACCGATTTGCCCGAGCCGGAGATGCCGGTGACGAGCACCACCTCGCGCAGCGCCGGCAGCGGCTCGCCCGGCGCCTGCGGCCGATCGGTGCCCGGCGGGAGTTCGTTCATGGATGCTTCCTCGGCGCGGCGTCGGCACCCACTTCCAGCATTTCCTGGGCATGGGCGAGGCTGGTGCCCGAGAGCCGTTCGCCGCCCAGCATGCGCGCCACCTCGGCGACCCGCACCTCGCCCGTGACGGCGTCGACCGCGCTCAAGGTCGTTCCCGCCTGGAGCCGCTTGGAGACGACATAGTGATGGTCCGCGCACGCCGCCACCTGCGGCAGGTGCGTCACGGCGAGCACCTGGCGTTCGCGGCCGAGCTGCTTCATCAGGCGGCCGACCGTCTCGGCGACGGCGCCGCCGACGCCGGCGTCGATCTCGTCGAAGATCAGCGTCCCGGCGCGGTCGTCGCCGCCAGCCACGGGCTGGCTCGTCGTCACCGCGATGGCGAGCGCGATGCGCGAGAGCTCGCCGCCCGACGCGACCTTGGCCAGCGGCCGCGGCGTGCTGCCCGCATGGCCGGCGACCTGGAATTCGGCGGATTCGAGGCCGAACGACTGCGGCGAGTCCTGCGGCAGCAAGGCGACTTCGAAACGCCCGCCGTTCATGCCGAGCTGCTGCATCGCCTGCGTGACGGCGTTCGCGAGGCCGGGTGCGGCGCGCGCGCGCGCGGCCGAGACGCGCTCGGCTTGCACGCGGTAGTCGGCCAGCGCGTCGGCGAGGTTGCGCTCGAGCGCCTCGGCGTCAGAGGCCGCATCGAGGCTGCGAAGCGCCTCTTTCCACTGCGCGAGCAGCGTGGGCAGTTCGGCCGGCGGGCGGCGGTAGCGCCGGGCGAGGCCGATCCAGGCGGCCAGCCGCTCGTCGAGCGCCTGCAGCCGGTCCGGTTCGAGCTCGGTGTGGTGCAGATAGCTGCCGAGGGTGTGGCTCGCGTCCTGGAGTTGTGCCTGTGCGCTTTGCAGCACGTCGATCGTCGCTGCGAGGCTTGCGTCGAAGCTGGCGACCTCCTCGAGCGCATGCAGCGCCCGGCCGACGTTCGCCTCGGCGCTGGCATCGGCGTCCGAGATCGCCTCCCTGGCGCGGCGCGCGGCCTCGATCAGCGCTTGCGCGTTCGCCAGGCGACGGTGTTCGGCCTCGAGTTCTTCCCATTCGTCGTCACCCGGCGCGAGCTTGCCGACTTCGCCGATCTGCCAGGCCAGGCGCTCGCGCTCGAGCGCCTGCTCGGCCTGGCGCGAGCCGGCCGAGGCCAGCGCATCGGCGGCTTCTTTCCAGCGTGACCAGAGCGCGGCCAGGCGCGTCGCGTCGATGCCGGCGCTCGCGTCGAGCAGCGCCCGCACCGCCGGACCGCGCGTCAGGCTCTGCCACGCATGCTGGCCGTGGATGTCCAGCAGGTGATCGGCGGCCTCCCGCAGCTGCGCGATCGTCGCGCTCATGCCGTTGATCCAGGCGCGGCTCTTTCCCTGCGCGTCGATGGTGCGGCGCAGGAGCAGCGTGTCGGCGCCGTCGGCGTCGAAACCGCTCTCGACGAGCCAGCCGGCGAGGCTCGCCGGGGTGTCGAATTCGGCGCTGATGTCCGCCCGCGACGTTCCCTCCCGAACGACGCCCGCATCGCCGCGACTGCCGAGCGCGAGCTGCAGCGCGTCGACGAGGATCGACTTGCCGGCGCCCGTCTCGCCGGTCAGCACCGAGAAGCCGGCATCGAATTCGACGTCGAGCGTGGCGACGATGACGAAGTCGCGGAGCGAGAGCCGGCGCAGCACGTCAGGTCACTCCCGAGTTCCAGTGGAGCTTGCGCCGCAGCGTCGCGTAATAGCTCCAGCCGTGCGGATGCAGAAAGCGAACCTGGTGCGGCGAGCGCCTTACGCTGATGCGGTCCTCGAGCTGCAGGCTGGCGAGCGACTGCATGTCGAAGCTGACGTTCGCATCGCGCCCGGCGACGATCTCGATGTCGATCTCGCCGGTATCGGGCAGCACGATCGGCCGGTTCGAGAGGTCGTGCGGCGCGATCGGCACCAGCACCCAGCCGGCGATGCCCGGGTGCAGGATCGGGCCGCCGGCCGACAGCGCATAGGCGGTGGAGCCCGTGGGCGAACCGATGATGAGGCCGTCGGCGCGGAAGTTGGCGACGAACTCCTCGCCGATGTCGACCTTGAGCTCGACCATGCTCGCGCTCGCGCCGCGGCTCACGACGACGTCGTTCATCGCGAAGCCCTCGAAGATCGCCAGGCCCTCGCGGCTGACGGCGCCTTCGAGCATCGTCCGGTGCTCTTCCTCGAAGTGGCCGGCGAGCATCGGCGCGAGCGCTTCGGCGTATTGGCCGAGGTTCACATCCGTGATGAAGCCGAGCCGGCCCTGGTTGATGCCGACGAGCGGGGTGCCGTAGTGCGCGAGCTGGCGGGCGATGCCGAGCATCGTGCCGTCGCCGCCGACGACGACCGCGATGTCGCAATGGCGGCCGAGTTCGTCGACACTCAGCGCGCTGAAATCGGTGATGCCGGTGTTGAGCGCGGTCTGCGCTTCGAGCGAGACGCGAAGCCCCTCTGCGAGCAGGAAGCGGGCGATTCGCTCGAGCACCTCGCGCATGCCCTGGGCCTGGTACTTCCCGACGAGCGCGGCGTGTCGGAAACGGCTTTCCATGCGCACGATTACACCACAGCGGTCCGCCGTGGCCGGCCCGTCCCAGGCCCGCGCCCTACAATGAAAAGATGCTCGACCAGCGCGCCAAAACCTTGCTGAAAGCGCTCGTCGAACGCTACATCGCGGACGGCCAGCCGGTCGGGTCGCGAACGCTGTCGCGGGCCAGCGGGCTCGAGTTGTCGCCGGCGACGATTCGCAACGTGATGGCCGACCTCGAAGACCTCGGCCTCATCGTGAGCCCGCACACCAGCGCGGGCCGGATCCCGACCGCGCGGGGCTACCGGCTCTTCGTCGACACGATGCTGACCGCCCAGCCGCTCGACGTGAAGGCGCCGCCGCCGCATCTCCCGCCCGACCAGCCGCAGCGCGTGATCGCCAACGCCGCGCAGCTGCTTTCCAACCTGTCGAGCTTCGTCGGCGTCGTCACCGCCCCGCGCAAGGCGAGCGTCTTCCACCACATCGAGTTCATGCGGCTCTCCGAGCGGCGCGTGCTCGTGATCCTGGTCGCGCCCGACGGCGACGTGCAGAACCGCGTCATCTTCACCGCCCAGGACTACACCACCGCGCAACTGCAGGAAGCGAGCAACTACCTCACGGCGCACTACGCCGGCCGAACGATCGAGGAAGTGCGCGAGGGCCTGCGCGGCGAGCGCATCGACAACCTGCCGCCGGAAGCGATGCGCCGCTTGCGCGGCAAGCACA
>CAZZWY010000212.1:1525-7289 GCA_964657785.1 uncultured Acetobacteraceae bacterium | reverse complement strand
TCCGAGGCGATCGTCGGCGAATGGTTCGCGAGCCGGCCCAGCGAGATCACCGATCGGATCGTCCGGGCATCGAAAGGTCGTCACTCGTCACTGAACCCGCTCCTGGAGAAGAAGCCATGAAAGTCATTCGCAACGGATCGAAGCCTTCGGTCAAAGGCCCGCCGTCCTGGTTCACCGGGTCCGTCCGGCTCGACAGCCCCTTCCAGGCCGAGGAGGAGGGTCGCTCGGGCGGCGCGATCGTGACCTTCGAGCCGGGGGCGCGCACCCACTGGCACACCCACCCCGCCGGTCAGACGCTGGTCGTGCTCAACGGTGTCGGCTGGACTCAGTGCGAAGGCGGCCCGCGCACGGAAATTCGTGCCGGCGATGTCGTCTGGTGCCCTTGTCGCCAGCGTCACTGGCACGGCGCGTCCATCACCACGGCGATGTCGCATCTGGCGATCACCGAGATGATCGAGGGCAAGAACGTCGAGTGGATGGAGCCTGTCAGTGACGAGCAATACGCAGGCGGCTCGCTCGTCACCGGATAGTCGTGCTCGCCCCTGACGAACCGTCCGGCATCGGCCCTCGATCTTTCCTCGGGCCGTCTCGGCCGTACGCGCCCACAGCCTGTCGCCCGCGCGCTCCGGCCAGTCGGAGAGGAAGGCGGCGACCTTGTCGGCGCAGGCCGACCGCGTCTGTCCGTGCGGTTGACGGTCAGCTTGCTGTATCAGAAGAAGCCGGGAGCCAGGGCCTTTGTGGCGGAGGGTCACTGTGTTCGGCTCGGCGCGCGCCGGGCGAGGCCGTGCACACTGAGCGGGAAGGCGGGTGCGGCGGGTGCGCTGCGCGCGCAGGCGCGGGTCGGCGCGACCGCCACGCCGGCTCGGTCCCGCCGTCCACGGAGTCTGCCCATGCTGATTGTTTTCCTGATCCTGCTCGTCGTCGCGCTGTCGGGACTGCGCATCGCCCAGGAGTTCCAGCGCGGTGTCGTCTTCCGGCTCGGCCGCTTCGTGGGCCTGCGCGGGCCGGGGCTCTACTGGATCGCGCCGCTCGGCGTCGAGCGTGCGGTGTCGATCGACATTCGCACCCGCACGGTGTCGGCCGAACAGCAGGAGACGATCACGCGGGACAGCGTGACGGTCAAGGTCAATGCCGTCCTCTGGTACCGGATCGTCGATGCCGCCAAGTCGGTGATCGAAGTCGCCGATGCCGATGTCGCGGTCTACCAGCTCGCCCTCACCGGCTTGCGCAACATCATCGGCCAGCACGACCTCGACGAGGTTCTTCAGCAGCGCAACAAGATCAACGACCTCCTGTGCGAGAACGTCGCCGCCGCGACCTCGGCCTGGGGCCTCGAGGTGCAGCGCTTCGAGATGAAGGACGTCGAGTTGCCGGTCGCGATGCAGCAGGTCATGGCCATGCAGGCCGAAGCGATTCGCGAGAAGCGGGCCCGCATCATCAAGGCGGAGGCCGAGTTCGAGGCGTCGGTCAAGCTCTCGGCGGCCGCGGCGCAGATCATGGTCAACCCGGCGGCGCTCGAACTCCGGCGCATGCAGATGATCTCGGAAGTCGGCGCCGAGAACAACAGCACGACGGTGATGATGATCCCGTCCGACTTCGTCTCGCTGGCGCAGACCTTGAACCAGTTTCTGAAGCGGCCCGGCGAGGAGCCGACGCAGGGCGGTGCGTGAGCGGCGGGTGCCGGCCAGGCGTTGCCCGGTCGGCTCGACTCACCGCACCTTGGCGATCGCCTGCCCCAGCAAGTCCAGCCCGAGATCGATTTCCGCATCGCTCACCGTCAGCGGCGGCGCGATCCGAAAGACGCCGCCCATCCCCGGCAACTGCACGATGTTCATGCTCAGGCCGAGCTTCATGCATTCGCGCGTGATGGCCGCCCCGAGCTCCGGTGCGGCCTGCCGGCCGGCCCGGCTTTCGACGATCTCGATGCCCAGCAGCAGCCCGCGGCCGCGCACGTCGCCGATGCAGTCGACGCGTTCCTGCAGGGCGCGCAGGCCGGACTCGAGCCGCTGCCCGGCGACGCGCGCGCGCTCGACCAGCCGGTCGCGCTGCACCACCTCCAGCACCTTCAGGCCGACGGCCGCAGGCAGCGGGTCGGAGACGTGGGTGGTGTAGAACAGGAAGCCGCGGGCGTGGCATTCCTCCTCGATCGCCTCGGACGTCAGCACCGCCGCCAGCGGCAGCCCCGCGCCGAGCGTCTTCGAGAGCGTGAGGATGTCGGGCACGACGCCGTCGCGTTCGCAGGCGAACATCAAGCCGGTGCGGCCGACGCCGGTCTGCGCTTCGTCCAGGATCAGCAGCATGCCGCGTTCGCTGCATTTCGCTTTCAGCGCCGCGAGGTAGCCGAGCGGCAGGTCGATCAGGCCGCCCGAACTCAGGATCGGCTCGGCGATGAAGGCGGCGAGGTTGCCGCTCGACTGCCGGTCGATCAGGTCGAAGGCGTAGTCGAGTTCGGCGGCCCAGTCGAAGCGGCCGTCGCGCTCGAAACGTGGCCGGTACGGGTAGGGCGCCGGGATGGCGTAGGAGCCGACCGCCGCCGGCCCGTAGCCCTTGCGGCCGGCGCTGTAGGTGGCGGACGCCGCCCCGCCGGTCATGCCGTGCCACGACTGGGCGAAGCTCACGACCTCGAACTTGCCCGTGTAGAGCTTGGCCATCTTGAGCGCGGCCTCATTGGCTTCGGCGCCGGTGGTGAGCAGCAAGGCCCGATCCAGACCGGCGGGCGTCACCTCGGCGAGCCGCGTCGCCAGCTCGACCACCGGGCGGCTCAGCATGCCGCTGAAGAGGTGATCGAGCCGGCCGGCGTGGTCGGCGACGACGGCCGCCACGTCCGGGTGCCCGTGGCCGAGCAGCGAACTCATCTGGCCGGAGGTGAAGTCGAGGATGGCGCGGCCGTCGGCGTCATACACGAAGCAGCCCTCTGCCCGTTCGATGATCATCGGCTCGAACGTGCCGCCGTAGCGGATCAGGTGGCGGCGGGCGTTGTGCCAGAAACTCGGGTCAGCATTGCGGGACGACATGGGGGCTCCGGTGAATCGATCTCCGGCAAGCGTACGGTCAGTCGGGCTGCAGGGGAAGGGCACGCGGGCTGGTCGCCCCCAGGCGCTATCGGGCAATGGCGTTGAAGCTCGCCCTCCGAATCGACTCCGGCCGCGCAGGGCTACCCGCGGCGCCGGCTCGCAGGAACGTTCCGCTGTGGCAGGATTACTGCAATTGCCGACTCGATCCTCGTCACCCTTGAACGCAGAAGCCACCGCACCGCCACTCACCGTCTACTACGACGGCGCCTGTCCGATCTGCTCGGCGGAAATCGCCCACTACCGGCGGCAACGCGGTGCCCAGACCTGCGCCTGGGTGGACGCGGCCGTGTGCCCCGAGGCCGACCTCGGACCCGGGTTGACGCGCGCGGCGGCCTTGGGGCGTTTTCACGTGCGGGGCGACGACGGTCGGCTCATCGACGGCATGCGCGGCTTCGCTGCCTTGTGGCGCGTCCTGCCGCGTTTTGCCTGGCTCGGCCGCATCGCTTCGTTCGGGCCGATGCCGTTCCTGCTGGACGCGGCTTACCGCGTCTTTCTCGCGATCCGACCCCTGTGGCGGTCGCGGTCACAGGCGTGAGCGCGGCCTCCGGCAGCACGGTTCGCCGATGACCGCACCGACGATCGCCCTCGTCACCGGCGCCCGGGGCGGCATTGGCAGCGCGGTGGTGGAACGGCTGCGGGAGGCCGGTCACCGGGTGGCCGCGGTCGGCCGCGATGCCGCCTCGCTCGCCGGCGTGGCGGCCGACGCGCACCTCCCTTTCGACACCACGCTCCCGGAGGGCGCCGCGGGCGCCATCGAGGCCTGCAAGTCGCAACTCGGCGCCGCGCCCGCCTTGCTGGCGCATTGCGTCGGCAGCACGCTCATCGCGCCGCTCCACCGCACGTCGGCGGCCCAGTACCGCGAGTTGATGCGCGTCAACCTCGACAGCGCGGTGTTCATGCTGCAGGCCTGGGTCGAGGCGCTGCGCGGTGCCGGCACCGGCGGTGCCGCGGTGCTGGTGTCGAGCGTGGTGGCGCGCATCGGGGTCGCGAACCACGAGGCGATCGCGGCGGCCAAAGGCGGCGTCGAGGCGCTGGCGCGCAGTGCCGGCGCGACCTATGCGGCCGTCGGCTTGCGGGTCAACGCCGTCGCGCCCGGCATGACCGACACGCCGATGACGGCCGGAATGTTGCGCCTCGACGCGATGCGCGAAGGGGCCGGCAAGCAGTACCCCCTCGGGGGCGTGCAGACGGCTTCCCAGGTGGCCGACACGATCGCCTGGCTGCTGTCGGACGGCGCAGCGCGTCTCACGGGACAGGTGATCGCGGTCGACGGCGGCTTCACCACGATCCGCCCGCTGGTCCGATGAGCGTCGCGGCACCGAGCGCTTCGCGAGCGGGCCGGGCCGTGAAGGCCGGCGGCAGGGTGACCCGCCGCACCGTGCTGGCCGCTGCCGCGGTGCCCTGGTTCGCGTCGGGTTGCAGCACGCCGCTGCCGTTGCGGGATGCGCCGGTGGGTGATTCCGACGCCGCCGCGCGCCTGTTCGGCAGCGCCGAGGCGCACGGCCTCGACGCGTATCGACGCATGACCGACATCAACGTCAGCTACGCCGGCGAGTGGCGGCCGCTCGTGAACCGCATCCAGCCCGAGATCGTCGATGCCGGGTTTCGGGGCAGCTCCCAGGAGCGCCTGCTGCCGCATGCCGGCATCGTCGCGCAGGCCTACACCGGGCCGAAGGGCCGCAAGCAGGTGGTCTGGCGGCGTGGCGGCGGCGAGCCGGGCGATCTCGGTCGCGCGGCGGTCTGGTTCAACGGCGTGGCGAGCACCGACGGCTCCGCGCAGGATGCCGCCGCGCTGGTGGCGGAGTGCTACGGGCTCTTCCTGCTCGGCCCGCTCTGGCTCGTCGACCGCGGGCTGCCGATGCAGGCGGGCGGCACCGAGCGCGTCGACGGCCGTCTCTGCGACGTGGTGGACGTCTGGGCATCCCCGGGCCTGGGCCGCTCCGGACGCGACCGCATCGCTGTCTGCATCGATCGCGCCGATGGGCTCGTGCACCGCATGCGCTTCACGCTCGAGGGGTTCGCCAACAGCCAGGGCGCGGTCGCCGAACTCGACACCTTCGAGCACGATCGCCGCTTCGGCGTGGTCTGGCCGATGCGATCCTACGAGCGCATCGCACACCCGTTCTCGCTTCCGGCGCACGACTGGCGGATCACGGGGCTCGATGTGAACCGAGGTTACGACGCTGCGGCGGTGACCGGGGCCTCGTTCACCGGCGCGGCGGCGGCGCCGGCGATGCCGACCTGAGGTCGGTCTCGACTACCGCCGAAGCAGGTACCACAGCACCTCCAGCACCGTGCTGCCGCCGATCGGTGCCAGCACGACCGTGACAAGGACGAACCCCACCAGCCAGGGCATGACGGCCTTTTCGCGGGCGGTCAACGTCCGCTTCGGCGGCGGCTGCCACGGCGGCGGACCGGGTTGTCGCTGCTCCGGGGGAACGAACATCACGCACTCCTTCGCAGTGAGCACTCATCGCGCCGTGCGCGCGGCGCCCGTGCCCAGGGACTTTAGCGCAGGCGACGGCGTTGCGGTCATCGGATGCACTCGCCCACGACCCGCCGGGCGCCCGGGTCGGGGCGACGCCGCTTGTCACGCCGCGGTCATGGCACTGCACGACGATGCAAGCTGGTCATGAAGAATCGAAAACGAATGAAAACTCTGGTCTCTCGTTCCTTTACCTGGCTGGCGT